>JAOZQW010000026.1:0-8401 GCA_029932015.1 Candidatus Fermentibacteraceae bacterium | reverse complement strand
GCTGTTCGTCCCCGTTCTTCCGGCTGTCTCTTCACGAATACCTGAAGAATGCAGCAGGATAGAGGCAGGCGCAGTCGTCCTGGAATTGCCTGTCGAACCGAATGCGAGGAGGTATTCACTCTTCCAGACGGCAAGCGGATACACGAGGATATATTCCTTTCTGGCCAGACCGGAGCAGACAGAGACGCCGGAGGATCTGATGAGATCCGTCAGCAGAGCCGACATTGTTCTCTATCACCGCTGGATGATGGAGCCGATGGACAGGATCCTGCTGGACAGTCTCTATGCGACTCTCTTCCCTGGAGCGGATCCGGGGGACAGCATCTGGACTGCTGTTCCAGGAGAAGATGGCTGGGTGGTATTATGAGCGATGATTCCCACAGACTGAAAGTTATGTTCGACCTGAGCATTGTGCCCCACGCTCTGGGCGGAGTGTCACGGTATCTCACATCTCTATGGAAAGCTCTTGCTTCGACTGCTCCGGATCATGATATTGAAATTCTGCCGGTGGATGTCCCTGCCGCTCATCCAGGTGTGCCCGGGGCTCTTTCGAAGTCTGTCCGGCTCGATGATCCTTTCTACCTGAGGATACCCTATCTCAGGAGAGCGCCCATCAGGTTAGGATGGGAGCAGCGCTCAAGGCCAATGAGGCTCTCGGCTCTACAGACCGGATGCGACCTGTACCATCATAGCGGCGTGCAGCCTTTTCATCCGCCTGGCAGCCTGTCAGTTTTGACAATGTATGACCTTACTGCGATTGAACATCCTGACTGGCATACTGCCGAGACAGTTTGCTTTGCCGAGAGAGAGAAAGCGATGCTTCTTTCCGGTTCGGCAGCTGCCGCAATATCCGGATGGACTGCTGAGAGAGCTGTTGAACTGCTGCAGCTTGATCCCTTAGTTGTCCGCCCGATAGGAGGTGCAGCCGACGATCTGTTCACACCCGGTGACCCGGAGCCGGATATTATGGCGAAGCACATCCTTGCTCCGGGCGGATATCTGCTCCATGTAGGGAATTTTGTTCCTCGAAAGAACATACCTTTCCTTCTGAAGGCATATTCTGCAGCAAGGAAGCAGAGCGGGTTCGATCTCCCGCTTGTCCTTGTAGGTGCAGGCGGTTGGGGCGGGATAGACCCACAGTCTTCCGAGGGAGTGACAGTACTCAGGGGAATAGATGACTCGGATCTCCTCCAGCTCTACAGGGGAGCAAGAGCGCTCATGTTCCCGAGTCAGTGTGAAGGACTCGGTCTCCCTGCCCTCGAAGCTCTTGCCTGCGGCACACCTGTTATTGCCTCCTGCGCGGCAGCGCTTCCTGAGACCATCGGGGGTAATGGAGTGCTGATCGAACCTGGAGACGAAGATGCATGGGTCGGCGAGATGACCGGTATCTCAGGAGACGGCAGGTATGCGGAGCTGAAGGATCTGGCCCTGAAAGCCAGTTACAGAAGGCGAACATGGACTGATGTTGCTGCAGCACTATGCCAATTCTACAGGGATCTGGCAAGCGAATGAGGATCCTGCACCTCATCCACAGGACATGGCCTTATCACGGCGGCGCTGAGCGCTATGTACTCGAGCATGCCCTTGCAGGTGTACGGAGGGGGCATGAGTCGGTCATATGCTCCACCGATGCCTGGGATATGTCGTGGCTTGTATCGAGGGAAGGCAGACATCTAAGAAGTGCAGGGGACACCTGGCAGGGCATAGATATCTATCGCACAGGGGTCGTCCATCCACCGCTGCAGAATCTGGCGAGGGCTGTCCTGCGCCGCGTTCTGCCATGCGGTAAGGACAGATTCTATTATCCGAATCCCTTCGTCCCGGGATTGAGGAAACTGCTTGGGAGTTTGCCGGATTTTGATCTCATTCATGCAAATGGCATGCCCTTCATGCTTTACAACGGTTATTACCAGAGCAGACATACCGGCGCAGCACTCGTCTCGGTCCCGCATGCCAATGCAGGAGAGAAATTCAGGAGAGCTGACGCGCTGAGCTATTTTGCCGGATGCCAGCCGAAGATCCTCCGTGAAAGCACCTTCACGGTAGCCCAGAGTCCCTTCGAGGAAGAGCTCTTCAAGGAAATGGGTGTTCCCGGGGAGAGGGTCCTCGTACTCGGGAGCGGAGTGGACCCTGAGGAGTTCTCCTGTGCGGACCCCGAAAGGGGACGGGCCTCACTTGGATTAGACGGGCCGGTCATTCTCTGCCTGACAGCGCATTCAGATGACCGAGGAACTGGGAACCTCATCAAGGCCTGCAGGCAACTCGCCGCTTCAGGGCGGGAGTTCACACTTGTCCTTGCCGGACCTGTGATGCCCGATGCTGAGGCATTCATAGAAGAGGCTGCCGGGGAGGATAACCTTTCGCGAAGGATAGTTGTCACCGGACCGGTCTCGCAGATGGAGAGGATAGACCTCATTGCCGCTGCTGATATTGTGGTTCTTCCCTCCAGACTCGACTGTTTCGGCATAATACTTCTCGAGGGCTGGCTATGCGGCAAGCCGGTCATTGGCTGCTGGTCCGGGGCCATGCCTGATCTTATTGAAGATGGGATTGACGGTCTGCTCGCATCATGGGGAGATATCCCGGCTCTTTCGCGAAATATGGGAGTTCTTCTCGACCGGCCTGATCTGAGAATGTCCATGGGGGATGCAGGCAGGAGAAAGGTCCTGGCGGGATATACATGGGAGAAGGTCACTGAACGGTTCTACAGAAGGGTCGGAGAGGTCCTGACAGGGGGCGGGGGAGGACCATGAAGGAGATAACCGTAGTCACCGTGACTTGGAATTCAGCACGCCTGCTCGCCGGTCTTGTCGATGTACTATCACAGCTTGCCCCTTCATGCGAAGTACTGATATCTGACAATGCATCCTCCGACGGGACGCCTGACCTCGTGAGGGAGCTCCTGCCGGAAGCAGTGGTTCTGGAGAATCCTGTCAATGGCGGGTTCGGTTATGCGAACAACCGGGCACTTGAGATGTGCACTACGCCTTATGTCTTATTTCTGAATGCTGATGCGGCAATCTCACTCTCCAGTCTCGAACATCTTCTGAGTGAATTGAAGGCAAACCCGGATGCGGCTGCAGTACAGCCGCTCATAAGACTGTGGGGATGGCCTCTGGTCACCCTCAGCGCAGGGACGGCACTGACACCCTTCGGAGAGGGCTATGATCTCGACTTCATGCGCTTCCAGCCGCGACCACATGAAAGAACTATCCATGTGCCCGGTGTAACGGCTGCAGTATCCCTCTTCAGGCGGGCAGCACTCGAATTCGCAGGAGGATTCGACGAGCGGTTTTTCATGTACTTCGAGGATACGGACCTGTGCATGCGGCTTGCAGCGAAGGGGTATACATTCCTTCTGGTACCCTCTGCGACCGCTTCCCATATGTCCGGTGCTTCGAGTACGAGGAGCGAAGCTCTGGAGTGGGAGCTGATCTCCACAATTCTCATAGCAAGAAGATTCCTTGCAGCGGAAGGGAGCCGGCTCCCTGAGCACTGGATGTGCAGGGAGAGACGAATAAGGCTTTCGAGGATGGCGCGGGGAAAGAGTTCAGGATGGAGGCGGAGAGCTTTCTCAAAGGCTATGACCATCCCCATTGAAAAAGTATCACTGCCTGTCCATGTACTCGAGCAGCTTCTTGAGAAGCGTCCTGACAGAGAGCCGGTCCCGAGGCCGCCGAAACCTTCAGGAGTGCTGGACACTGCCGGAGAGCTGGAAGCAGGACCGGGATGGCTTCCCACCCGAATACTTGCAGAATGCGCCTTCGCGTGTATCCGCACTCCTTTGAAGACTGGACGGGCCGAGTTCCTTCTTCGCAGTGCGAATCTTGCCGGATCAGTATCCCTCTGGTCCGATGAGGGCATCATGGACAGGACACTGGTCTCTCCTGGTGCAGAATTCCTGCTCTCCTGCGATGTACGGCCAGGAGATATGGCTCTCTATATCGTGCCGGATAGGATCGGAATGGGGACAGTACTGACTCATGCCGAATTCATAGCGGAGGTACGATGAACTCATGCGGGTCCTCGTTCTGCAGGGATTTGCGCCGTATATATCCAAATCGGGAACAGAAACCGGGATCGCGGGGGTAAGCATTTGCGTGGCAAATTTGTCTTTGGTGTTGAACTTCTGACAGGGCTCTCTATCGGAGCAGCCGCTGCTGCTGCGGCAGTTGCTCTGATCATATCCATACTGATCGCATCAGATCTCAACACCGAGACCGATCATATGGCTACTGCAACAGCTCAGGCGCTTGCAGCCGCAATTACCCTGGATGATGCGTCTCGCACATTCGAGTCTGCCGCATCTCCTCTCATCCAGGGAGGTTCTGTCGCTGCTGCAGCGCTTTTCGATTCTTCCGGGACCACACTCGCTCTGGTATCCTCTCCAGGGCAGGATATTGAGAGCAATCCCGAGGATTGGTACAGATCTCCCATTCGGGGAGGGTCCTATTCCATAGGCATCATGTCATCCGACCCCCCATTAGGGGCAATTCGGAGTTTTCTCCAGACCGGACTGGCTGCTCTGACTTTCTGTCTTGCCCTGCTCGCTGTGATAACACCCCGGTATCTCGCCAGGACCGTTCTCACACCTCTCAGAGGAATACTCGTGGAAGCGGAGCGATTCAGCGGGGGAGAAGGGAGCACACCTGAAGCTGCTGGTGCCTCGTTCCACAGACTTATAGAACTCCTTCACGAGAGGGATGACCAGCTTGATGAACTCAGAAGGATCGCCGAGACCAGGGCGGATATTGTCGAGAAGCGTTCAGCAGCTATCCTCTCGGGCCTCGGCTCAGCTGTACTCGCACTTGATGGAAACGGCTCTGTCACACTCTTCAATCCTCTTGCCGGACAGCTGTTCTCCCTGAATGAATCCGACATTGGCTGTCCTTTCGTCTGGGAACTCACCGACGCGGGCAAAGCGCTGAAACCGGTCCTGATGAATCTAGGTATGACCGGAGGCACTGACGGAGAGTTCCAGCTGACCGATAGCAGGGAAGGCACACAGAGAATGTTCGGTGTCTCGGAATCGAGATCACCTTCAGGTGAAATAGTCATCCTTATCACCGATGTCACGAGGATTGGTGACCTTGAAAGAAGGATCGCTGAACAGGATTCGATGGCCGACATTGGAGCAGCTTCTGCCGGCATTTCGCACGAGATGGGCAATACTCTCTGCGCCCTGTCCGGATTCGTTGATCTGCTCGCAAGAGGTCATAGCGACGAACGGACTCTCAGAATACTTCAGGAGGTCAGGGAGGAAGTGGAATCCGCGCAGGCTCTGATCCATTCATTTGCATCCCTCTCCACCTCACCTGAGCCGGATGAATCCACTCTGACTGACTCCGAGGTGCAGGATTTGTGCAGGGAGATATGTGCCGGAAAAGCTGGCTGCGAGGTCACTCTGAAGGGTTCACGCTTCACCGTAAGCGCCGACAGGAAGCTGCTCGAATCGTGCGTCAGCAATCTGGTTCGAAATGCAATTGAAGCTCAGGGAACGTCGAAGGTGGATATTACGATAGGATCGACTGCCGGTAATATGCGAATTGAAGTATCGGACGATGGGCCAGGTCTTGATATGGACCCTGAGGAAATATTCCGGCCATTCCGTAGCACAAAGGACAGAAACGAAGGCAACATGGGGCTCGGACTTCCGGTCAGCAGGAGGATCATCAGATCGATGGGCGGTGAACTCAGAGCAGCAGCGGATAATGACGGCGGAGGTGCGCTCTTCATCATCACACTTCCTCTGCTGTCATGATGAAGGAGGTCTGATGCCTGATAGGATTCTTCTCGTTGAGGATAAAAGGGCTATGCGCAACATGCTTACAACAGCCCTCGAAGAGGATGGCTGGAGCGTCACTGCAGCAGCAGACGGATCAGAGGGCCTGGTATGTCTTGAAGAGGGCGGATTCGACCTGATACTCAGCGATGTCTGTCTTCCGGGTGAACTGAGTGGGATTGAAGTACTGGCAAAGGCCAGAGAATGCTGCCGCTGGGTCCCCGTACTCCTTATGACAGCGTTCGGTACGGTGGACATGGCAGTTGAAGCAATGAAAAAGGGAGCCAGAGACTTCATCACCAAACCGTTTGATCTCGACGAAGTACTGGCACTGGTGAAACGCTACTCCGGAGCGGCCGGGTCATTACTCATCGGTTCTTCCTCAGGATTCCTTGCGACTCTTGAGCGGGCAAGAAAGGGTGCTGCCACTGATCTCAACATGCTCCTCCTCGGGGAGAGCGGGACCGGTAAGGAACTCCTTTCCAGGATGATCCATTCGGAGAGTGACTACCGGAGTGGACCCTTCGTTCCGGTCAACTGCGCAGCAATTCCCGCAGAGCTGATCGAAAGCGAGCTCTTCGGTGCTGAAAAAGGTGCATACACTGGAGCTGACCGGATGAGACAGGGCAGATTCGAACTCGCGCGGGGAGGGACGGTGTTCCTCGACGAGGTAGGAGATCTTGATCCCGCACTCCAGGGCAAGCTTCTCCGTGTACTCCAGGAGAGAGAGTTCACGAGGGTCGGAGGAACAGAGATAATCAGGACAGACGCCAGGGTGATATCTGCAAGCAACAGAGATCTCGAGGCGGAGACCGCTACCGGCGTATTCAGGAAAGACCTCTACTTCAGGATAGGGGAGTTCCCTGTCACACTCCCACCTCTTCGAGACAGACTCGAGGACATCCCCGATCTCTGCAGTCATTTCCTGCAGGAAACACCCGATCCGGACTGTTTCCTTACCGCGGCCGCTATCGATAAGCTGACCGCCTATGACTGGCCCGGCAATGTCAGGGAACTTCGAAGCATCGTTCTCAGAGCCTTTGCTCTCTCCGATGGTGAGGCTATCGGCTCGGATCTGCTCGAAATAGCTGATCTGAAGCTCTCCGAAGGGCTTCTTGAGGAGTCTGCCAGAGCCGCCAAAACTCGCGAGAAGGAACTTATCAGGAAAGCTCTGCTGGAGACCGGTGGTAACAAGAAAGAGGCCGCAAGAGTGTTGAAGGTGAGCTACAGGACGCTGCTCTCAAGGATTAAGGAACTGAACTTCTGAAACCGACCTTCTTGATTCATAGCGATGCATTCGATATGATTCCGCACTGCATGGGATACGTAGATGCAATAATCCCGTTTCATTACCGTTAATGTCGATCAGGCGGGCATCGGAAATCACTCAGGTTACTGCCGTACAGGCTGCCGTTCATCACTGAGAGGGCACTAAGCTTGGATTCATTCAGGAGCATGGAAGACCTCACTTCAGAGGATTACAGATCTATCGGTTTGCGTAGCGGACTCGAGATCCATCAGCAGCTTGATACAAAGAAAAAGCTCTTCTGCCGCTGCCCGGTCAAAACGTATTCTCAGGACTACGATGCCCAGATCCTCCGTCATATGAGACCTACCCTGTCTGAACTCGGTGAGTATGACGGCACGGCACTTATGGAATTCAAAACCAGAAAAGAAATACTGTACCAGATAAATAAGGCTACTATCTGTACGTACGAGATGGATGATACACCGCCCTTCGAACTCAATCAGGAGGCGCTGGACATTGCTCTCGAGATCACAATGCTCCTCAACTGCAAACTGATAGGTGAAGTCCATATCGCTCGGAAGCAGTATCTTGATGGATCCATTCCAGCAGGATTCCAGAGGACGACGATCCTCGGGGTAGATGGCTGGATACCTTACCGTGATAGGCGGATAGGGATCATTCAGCTCGGTCTGGAAGAGGACTCCTGCCGTGAAGTATCTGATGAAGGGCATAACAGGATATACAGGACTGACAGACTTGGCATCCCTCTCGTTGAGCTTGTCACCAGCCCCGAGATGCATACTCCGCATGAAGTTGCAGATGTAGCGATGATACTCAGATGGCTCACACGCTCATCGGGAAAGGTGCGTAGAGGCATTGGGGCGGCCAGACAGGACGTAAATGTCTCAGTAGAAGGAGGATGCAGGGTTGAGATCAAGGGAGTATCGAGAATACCTCTTATTCCTCTGCTCGTTCACAACGAGGCTTTCCGCCAGATCTCACTTCTGGATATCAGGACAGAACTGGCCAGAAGGGGCATAACCCTCTCCTCGTTTGAATCCGGATCATCGGATATAACGGATGTACTCACTGGAACCGCCTATCCTCCTGCAGCCGCTGCTCTCGGAGAAGGACTCCGGATCGGTGCTGTTGTCCTCAGGGGATACAGGGGAATCCTTTCCACTCCTACCCAGCCCGGCAAGATCTTTGCCGGTGAGGTTTCCGACAGGGTCCGCGTCATAGCCTGCCTTGATTCTCTGCCAAATATCGCCCATACCGGCATGAAAGGCAGCAGCTTTTCATCAGGTGAGTGGGAGAAAATCACTGAAGCCGTCAATGCCGGCGGAAACGATGAGATCGTGATCGTATGA
>JAOZQW010000278.1 GCA_029932015.1 Candidatus Fermentibacteraceae bacterium | reverse complement strand
CCAGGTCCACCTGACCAGTCTGACTGATATCCCTGATCTGCATGAAGGATTGAGAACATTGAGGAGAGAAGAAAAGGAATGAGAACGAAAAGACATCGCTTCATCTTGGCTACCCCCGTATCATTCCAGAGAGATAAGGAGTATCGGAGCTGGTTATTCCTCCAGTTAGTGACAATTACTAATCTTGCACATCAATCTACTGAATCAGTATAATCATATGAGTGAAGTAAGCAAAGGGTATTCAGAAACGCTTACACAAGGGGGGATCATGTATCGAATCTGTCTTTTCGCATCATTCTTCCTCGCGCTCATCCTGTGCGCATGCGGTCCGATCGTAACAGATGCCGAAGTACCGGACACTGCAACCACGAACAGCACTTTTCCTGTAACGATTTTCGCAGAAGTCGCTGAATGTGGTGGTCAGACTTCCTTCGGTGGGGTAGCTATCCAAATTCCAAATGGGTGGGATGCGGATGAGGTCGAATATTTCGGTCCTGATTCCGGTGCTATGATTGTTTCGGATGGATTAGTTCAAGATTATCTCGATGCAACATTCGACCCTCCAGCAGGATACAAGTGGTGCGGCTTCCAGACAGAGGTTATGCTCAATCCAGAAGACGGAGCACTCTACACAATCCTGATGACGGTTCATACGGATGATCTGGAAGGCGTCGTAGAACTGAGTTTCCATTCCTCATACAGTGACGATGGTTTTGTGTGGTGGGGAGAGGCTGATCCTCTGGGCGGTTTCTTCATCGAGATCCTACCTGCTGCTATGGAGCAGGAAACCTGGGCTGCAATTAAGAGTTCTTTCGAATAGGTTCCCTGGAGGCCAAATATTGAGGCCGGGCCTGAAAACTTCGATTATTGAAGAAATGAGGCCCGGCCTCAGAACTTCAATAGAGAACTGGCGCCTCGAATCGCTATCTGCTCGAACCTCCCCAGGCCCCGTCATCGTCCTCACCTATGACCTACGCGGTTCAGAGTCCAACCCAAAGATCCGCAAGACGTACCGTAACCCTCTGATCATTCCCATGGAACTTGCTGAGGAGATGAAGCGGGAGGGGCTTACACAGGTTGAGCTTGGCCGAAAACACGGTATCTCCCGTGCCAGGGTCAACCAGTAGCTCTCTCTACTCAAACTGTCAGCAGGGGAGAGGAAGAGGATACTGGAGATGGGGGATCATTGGGAACGCAGGTTGCTGACGGAAAGACATCTTAGGTTTCTTGTCCGGGGAAAATCATTGATTAAAGAAAAAAGTTCCTGAATAAAGTCAGTTACCTCATATCGTGTTCGGATTGTACCACTCGTGAATTCCTGAGCCTCATTGATCATTGTATTCGACCACAATAACAGGGATTCACCATAAATGTTCCAGGTCTGCATCTGACTGTTCAGCCCCAATGAAGAATTCAGAATTGATGTGAGTAGACTATCCAAACGTGTTTCACCGAGTAATATGCTCAGATTCCGGAGTAATAGATCGGTCTGATCGCTGATTCTGCTGAAATCTATATCGCGTTCTACCTGCATCAGCCTCTCATGGACTGCGAACATGCCATCAATAGTACCAATCGTGACAGGAATGCTTGGATATGGAGGATCGAAAGTCAATCCAGGTAGTACTCCGCTCATTCCAATACTGGCTGAATCAAACTGTAGATTGACCAAACAGATCCCCGTAGTACCTACATGCAGAAGGGTTGCGGTGATGGTTGAGTCCACTCTGAAGGTGGACTCAATGTTCATTGTCACCTGCACAAGCCTTCCATCTGGCGCAATAGAGATATTGGAAACTTTGCCTATAGGAACACCATTGTATAGAACTCTACTGCCATTGTTCAGGCCTTGCACCGATACTTCGAAGTAACTCACATAACTTGTAGTATCATTCTCCTTGATGACTCCAACCAGCAAGACTAAAAGTACTAATAGCATGAGTGATCCGATGGAGAAGAATAATCCGAGCCTGAATTTGTTGATTTCAAGTGACATGTTGATTCCCTGATACTTCCAATTCTCTTTTATCAATGTCTCCCTAGTGAATTATAGACCTACCTTATCCTTATCCTTCCAGAAAGCAATCTGACTACCGGCTGCCCGGTATCCTTCAGCGATAATTGTTTCTGCCCGATGGAATTCCATGAAGTTGATGTGACCCAATTTAGGTTGAATCAGCACATCAGGGGGATCTGATCTCAGATTCACACTCGTTATCTGGCTTTCCATGATTTTGATGGATGTCATCAACACTTCGATGATATTCGGTTGTGGATCCCTGGTCATCCATTGCTTTATTTTCCCCGTGGTCGCCAGATTGATATCCCGAAGTTTCTCTCCCAGGAGAGTAGTTCTATTTCCTGAGATTGGGTGAAGCTCTTGTTCAACAATCTGAGTATCCTTGATGTTATCAGGTGGTGTTAATCGATTGTGCTTCCTCTGAACAAGATCGCAATTGAGATCAACCGCTATGACAAAGTCCGCACCCATTTCTCTTACAGTGCGCACGGGAACCGGGTTGACCAGTCCACCATCAACCAGAAGATAATCGCCCCTCCGAACCGGCTTGAAAATTCCGGGGAGTGAAATGCTGGCTCGTATTGCTTCGACAATGTTACCATCTTTAAGGACGACTTCATTCCCCGTATTCAAATCGGTTGCGATAATGGCAAGTGGAAGAGGAAGTTCCTCGATGGGTCTGTCAAGCACATATTTGTGAACAAGATCGGCGATTTTTACGCCATCTATAAGACCTGATTTCGGGAGGACCGGGTCACTTAGTGAGAGAATAACTTTTCTGCTGAATTGCTGAACCGCATCTTCCAGTAAATCGATCCTCCCGGAAGCGTAGACTGCACCCACAAGAGCACCAATGCTCGTACCAGCGATGTAATCTACTGTTACTCCTGCTTCCTCCAAAGCGCGGATTACACCGATATGAGACCATCCGCGAGCTGAACCACTTCCGAGTGCCAGCCCGACCTTGCCGGAAGAACTCAGGATATTGTTAGAAGGTTGCATCGTATTCAACTTCTCCCAGGGGCTCATTGTCCAAGCTTCTGGATCTTTCCGTATCTGGCAACTGCCGTTCGATAATCGATCTTATATTTTCTACAGCAGTATGCTGCTCTTCTCTTTGCAGACCCCCCACTTCAACAGGTTCCGAGATAACAACATTTATCTGTATTCCAAAGTGTATCCACGGACTTCCCCGGGACTTGATCTTCCTTGTGCCTATCAGAGCAATCGGCGTAATGGGTATGTTTGCCTTCGCTGCAAGGTATACAGCACCTCTCTTGAAAGAGCCGAGTTTTCCTGTTTTTGTCATTACTCCTTCAGGAAAGACCACAAGCGACAGATGGGACTGAAGGAGTGATGCAATCGTATTAAAACCCTTGAGATCACTGTGGGGATTCACTCTGTCCACACTAAGAAAGCGAAGGCGGCGCATGATATAGCTGTAAACAGGTATATGAAACATTTCCTTTTTTGAAACAAAGGTTATGGGAATCGGGAGTACAGCAGCCAGGACGAAGGAATCGAACCAGCTTTCATGGTTAGCAACAATA
>JAOZQW010000546.1 GCA_029932015.1 Candidatus Fermentibacteraceae bacterium | reverse complement strand
ATCGTGAGCTGCGGCACGGCTCCCTCCAATGGCACCATACAGATGACAGAGCTTCTCGAACTGGAGAGTGATCCTTCCGGCCGACCTCTAAGGCCGGATCAGTTCAGTACCGTCCGGACCTCCCGGCCAGGGGTACTTGTAGCCGGCTCCGCCTCTGGACCTGCCGGAGCTGCCTCGACCGTTATCAGCGCCATCGCGGCTGCTGGCAGAGTCCTTTCCCATACTGTGCACGGTTCAGTTTGAGCGCGGCGCGGATCGGGGTCTTTGTCTGTGCCTGTGGACCGAACATCGCTGATAGAGTGGATATAGAAGCCGTAGCAGAGGAGATATCCCACATGAAAGGCGTTGTTGTCTCCCAGACCTACGGTCTCCTCTGCTCTCCTGCAGGCAGACAGCATCTGGTGGACAGGATCACTGAAAACAACCTGGACAGAATCGTAATTGCAGCATGCTCCCCCAGAGAGCACGGGAGAACCTTCTCCGAGGTCTGCATCAAGGCTGGGATCAATCCGTTCATGTTGGAAATGGCCAATATCAGAGAACATGTCGCCTGGGTGACGCCTGACAGGACCGCGGCAACTCTGAAGGCTATCAGGCTGATCAGGGGAGCAGTATCCCGGATCAGACGCCACAGACCTCTCGAGAGCCGCAGTATAGATGCAGATCCTGCCGTCCTCGTGATAGGAGGTGGACTTGCTGGAATGTCCGCGGCATTGATGCTGTCGGAATCAGGACGATCTGTAACCATCATGGAGAAGGAGTCTGCCCTTGGCGGTCATCCGCGCGAAGGTGAAGAGCAACTGATCTCCATTCTTCTGAATCAGATGGAATCCAGTCCAGGGATAACTTCCCTGACAGAGACCATTCCCGGAGAAATAGTCGGCTTCCTGGGAGGATTTGTAACCACTCCTGAGAGAGAAAGCACTATTGATCCGGATGATATCCTCAGCGGTGCAGTGGTACTGGCTACAGGATGCCTGGATGAACCTTCAGCCCCGCCTCGCCCTGCTGCGGAA
>JAOZQW010000277.1 GCA_029932015.1 Candidatus Fermentibacteraceae bacterium | reverse complement strand
GGCCAGGGACAGTGTCGCCCTGGCTGCTCGGGGAGCGATATCAGTTGCTCTGGATTACTCTCACGAGGCGCTGCGTCTTGCAGGAGATGCGGCAGGCAGGGCGAATGTCCCGCTCCTGCTAGTCTGTGGAGATGCACTCGCTCTCCCCTTCAGGGACGGATGCTTCGATGTGATCTTCCACCAGGGTGTCCTGGAGCACTTCAGGGACCCCCGTCCTCTCCTTATGGAGAACTCGCGTGTCCTCCGGCCGGGAGGGGAACTCCTCGTCGATGTCCCGCAGACCCTTCATCCATATACGGTCATCAAGAAGATCCTCATCGCCTTTGACGCATGGTTTGCCGGCTGGGAGACCCAGTTCACAGTCCGCTCACTAACCAGCCTTCTCCAGAGTGTCGGGCTTGTTCCGACTGATTCATATGGAAGGTTCTTCTCTCCTTCACTGGCCTACAGAATGTTGAGGGAGATCTTCATGAAAGCCGGTCTGAGGCTTCCCCTGAGACCAGTCATCCTGCCGCCTGTGCATAAACTCAGGGGGAAGGTCCGCAGAGCTGTCGAAAGATCACCAGCTGGTCCGGCCTTCGGGTGCATTATCGGAGTATTCGCCAGGAAGGATGGTGACTGACCTGAGGATCCTCGCACTGAACTGGAGGGACCCGAGGAACCCTGAGGCTGGAGGAGCCGAGATCCATCTCCACGAGATACTCAGAAGAGCGGTCCTGAGGGGGCATGAGGTCACACAGGTGTCACAGGCCATTGAGGGACTTCCTGCGGAGGAAGATATCGATGGTGTAAGGATACTGCGGCACGGGAAGAGAAACACCTTCAACTTCACCCTGAGGAAGTTCTGCCTTTCTCTGGACATCGCCGCCAACTTCGATCTTGTCATAGAGGACCTCTGCAAGATACCCTTCTACAGCCCGATGTGGTCACCAGTCCCGGTGCTTGTAGTTGTACCGCATCTGTTCGGAACAACGGCCTTCCGTGAGGTGGCCCTCCCTCTCGCCCTCTACGTGAACTTCATGGAATCATTCATCCCCTCCCGCTACCCCGGCTGCAGATTCGTGGCCATCTCCGACTCGACAAAATCAGATCTGGTCAGACGCGGCATCCCTGAAGAAAGCATTGACGTCATTCCCTGCGGTATCGACACGGCTTTCTACTCCCCTGGTCCCCCCAGTCCTGAGGAGGGAAGGTTCCTCTATGTCGGCAGACTCAAGAAGTACAAGGGTGTGCAGCTCGTCCTGGCAGCTCTCGCTGCTCTCAGGGAATCAGGCAGGTACTGCACTCTGACCGTCCTCGGATCAGGCGATTACAAGAGTGAACTGGAGAAGATGACCGGCAGGCTCGGACTGGATGACCTGGTTGACTTCGAGGGATTCGTCTCTCCCGAACGCAAGCTGGAATGTCTGAGAGGTTCGTGGTCGGCTGTCTTTCCCTCCGAAAAGGAGGGCTGGGGATTGACCGTGATAGAGGCCAATGCATGCGGTACGCCAGTCGTGGCAAGTGATAGTGATGGCCTTCGTGATTCCGTCAGAGATGGCTCGACCGGGTTACTAGTGCCCCATGGAGACATCCAGGCTCTTGCTGCAGCCATGGAGCGGATGATATCTGAACCGGGACTGAGACAGAGGCTTGGGTCGGAGGGCCCGGACTGGGCAGCAGGATTCGACTGGGATGAAACTGCTGACAGAATGATAAGTGTAATGATCGAGACAGTTGGATAGGAAGTACCCTGGAACGCATTCACCTGCCGATGTAAAGCCTGCCGGCAAGCATTGCCGGAAGACCGGCATCAAGGATCGCACTTGCTGCTGCTGCAATATCGTACTCGACCCTGACATGCCTCCAGGTCATCTCCTCGGTATCAAGGATCATATAGGCTGCCCTGGGATCGCCATCCCTGGGTTGCCCGACGCTGCCGCAGTTAAGTATCCCGGTGTTATCCAGAGTCCCATCTGTACGCTCGCTGAAGCCGCTGCTACGGGTCCAGCAGCCGGGCATGTGAGTATGCCCGATAAGGGATATCTGTCCGGGACGCGCCTGGATCGCCCTCTCAGCCTGTGATGCATTCCTGATATAGACCCATCCTCCGGGATGAGCGGGATTACTATGGCAGAGAAATAGATCACCCAGAGTGGCATGAAGAGGAAGGCCGGCGAGCCATTCCAGTTCCTCCGGAGACATCCGAGGACGGATCCAGCGTATCGCCGTCTCCCCTGCACTGTTGAAATGCTCCAGCGGGATGCTGTCGGCCACGCCGCAATCATGATTCCCGGCAACAACAATCCCGCAGTTCTTCCGAATGAGCCGTATGCACTCTGACGGGAAGGCACCGTACCCGACGCTATCTCCCAGACATAGTGTCAGGTCCGCACCTGCTCCATCGAGGTCAGCAAGGACCCTCTCCAGAGCGTGAATGTTCCCATGCACATCCGAAATGACCCGGAGTTTCATCCGACGGACGCACCTGCGATCGTCACGTTGCGAGCCTGTCCAGCACACCGTTAACCAGGCCACCGGCTTCCTCTGTATCGAAATCAGCGGCCAGGTCGATCGCCTCATCCATCGCAACCGGCAGTGGAGTGGGAATGTCCAGGTAGAACATCTCCGCTACCGCCTGCTCTAGGATCAGCCTTGTAGGGATACTGAGGCGCTCCAGAGTATAGTTCTCCAGCGCGCCTGATATCCTCTCATCTATCTCTATCCTGTTATGAGTGACTATCCTGCCGAGCTCCAGCACCCATGCCCAATCCTCGTTCGAGAGTGGAGCCCCAATATGAGAATCAGCATCCTGCAGCATCTCGTGGATAGAACTCATTGCAGAACTGAGCGACTCTCCGCTGAGTTCAGCGGCGAATCTCCCCTGAAGCAGAGCCTTGCGGCAGCGGCTCCTCACTCCCATTGATCGTTCCCCTCAATCTGCAGCATAGTGTCGTTATTCCTCCTCGGCTGCAGCTTCGGGAGCCATCTCGGCCATGACGCCGATCTCCTCCATATCGGCGACAGCTTCATAAAGGCTTGTCATCTCGAGAGCGGTCATGGCGGCGTCGAAGCCCTTGTTGCCGGACTTGGTGCCGGCCCTGGCCACGGCCTGATCTACAGTATCGGCTGTGATGATTCCATAGATGACCGGAACATCAGAAAGCATGGCAGCCTGGGCAACACCCTTGGCGCTCTCCGAGGATACATACTCGAAATGGGGGGTTTCACCCCTGATGACCGCACCGAGACAGATAACGCAGTCGAACTCCCCGGTATCGGCTACCCTGATGGCAAGCGGCGGTATTTCCCATGCTCCGGGAACCCAGAAGATGCTGATCTCGTCGGTCTCGACCCCGTGACGCTCGAGACAGTCAAGAGCGCCATCAAGAAGTCTCTGTGTAATGAAGCTGTTGAATCTGGAAACCACTATGGCGAGTCTGAGACCCTCTCCATCAAGCCGGCCCTCATGTATCCAAGCCATTATCTACTCCTTCCAGTAAATGTCCGAGCTTCTCCTTCTTGGTCCGAAGGTAGCTCAGATTATCCTTGGTCGGGGGTACTTCCAGCGGAACCCTTTCGATGACCTCGAGTCCATATCCCTTG
>JAOZQW010000545.1 GCA_029932015.1 Candidatus Fermentibacteraceae bacterium | reverse complement strand
AGTTCAAGAAGTGCCGCCGTGACAGTATCGCCGAGAAGGACAACATCCTCAAAAGTGCTGCAGGCCGCTGTGGCTTGCAGTACGATACCGCTGGCCGGGTCGAAGGTCTGGAATGTCCGTGCGAGTCCCGGTTCCCACTCCATAGAAGCACAGGCGAGGTCTGCAAGAACTGGAAGATAGTCCTCCTGGAGTACTGTAGTGTTCTCAATGCTGCGGCCGGCGGTTCCTATCGTCGTCAGGAGGAGAGAATCCTCCCTGACGGCGGAAATGGATATCTCCGCAGAGCCGTCCGACATCTCCATGGTCAGGCTTCGCAGGTCGTAAAGAGAATCACAGTGGGCGGTCATAGTCATGACGATATCTCTGCGGTTACCCATCAGGATCATATTCCAGTCTATACGCTGCATGATCTTGAGAGAGTCGGGTCCCAGTTCCTCGATAGTCAATTCCATGTATCCGACATCATCACCCTGTATGGAGACAGCGAATTTCTGAATGCCTGCTCCTCCACCTGCCATGCCGGAGACCACCGAGCCATCACCGGAGGAGGCTCCTGCACTGCACCCGGTCAGGACAGTCACCGACAGGATAATGAGAATGCTGATCATTTGCAGGGGTCTCACCTGGATCCTCCAGTCAGGTTCGTTATCGCGTCGGCTATTCTCTCTCCCGCCCTGCCATCCCATAAAGGTATCTCAGGACGCTCCACCGGCCTGCAGGCCATCTGCTGAAGTACCGTCTCCTGCAGAACCATTGGATCGGGACAGAGAATGTTTGTTCCAAGTTCGAGTGTGACTGGACGCTCAGTGCTGGTCCTCAGAGTAACACATGGGACACCCAGAACACTGGTTTCCTCCTGCACACCTCCGGAATCAGTAATTACGACGGCAGCCTGGTGCTCATGTCTGACGAAATCAAGGTAGCCCATAGGTCCGGTCACTGAAATATTGCCTGGGAGTGCATCTACGATCCCCCACTCTGCCATGCTGCGGAGAGTCCGCGGATGGGCGGGAAGGAGGAT
>JAOZQW010000544.1 GCA_029932015.1 Candidatus Fermentibacteraceae bacterium | reverse complement strand
GGAGAGGTCTACACTCTGGGCAGGAGCAGGGATTCCCTGAATACATGCAGAGACTCTCTCGAGATACTCCTTACCTCGATACAGGCACTGAGAGAGCAGATGGGGGAGGTCCAGACAAACATCCTCGCCGAGGAGGAGAGACAGATCGAGCTTCGCGCAATGCTGAGCGATGATATTGCTGCTGCACAGGAATCAATTGCAGTCTTTGAGGCCGCAAGTCAGAGCAGAGCCCTGTTCGTAACAAGGCTCAGCTCAACCTCCTCGTCCACTTCACAGGGGACACCACTGATCGAACCCTCGGAGGACAGCTTCATCGGGCTTGCCGCAGGATCTCTCCCCTGGCCAGCCGCTGGACAGGTCGCGAGAGGTTTCGGTGTAGAGATCCACCCGATCTACCACACGGAGACCAACAGTGATGGATTGACCCTGCTGACCGCTCCGGCAGAACCAGTGTATGCGATAGCGCCTGGTGATGTGCTTTACGCCAGGGAGTTTCTCAGCATGGGGATGATGGTAGTGGTTGACCATCTTGACGGTTATCACACTATTTACGGGTATATGGATCAGGTCAGTGTTATGATGGGGGATCAGGTGGAGCAGGGAGATCAGGTCGGCAGAACGGGATTGGTGCCCGGTGGCCAGCCGGGCTATTACTTCGAGATCCGCCGGGGAGCCGTGCCCGTCAATCCTCGAGAGTATCTGGAGTAAGCGATGGGGATATTCCGACAGGTCCGGGGCCAGGAGGCAGCCGACCAGATCCTCAGCCGTTCACTGGAGACGAACAGACTTGCCCATGCCTATCTGTTCGCCGGTCCTGAGGGGGTAGGGAGGCTAACCGCCGCACTGGAGCTTGCCGCTACACGGATGTGTTCAGAGATATCATCTGGATACTGCGGTTCGTGCAGGGATTGCAGAAGAGTGATGTCCTTCTCGCACCCGGATGTAAGGATCACGGTCCCGGTTACCGGAAGCACTGAGCCCGATGATCTGACCGCTCTGTTCCAGACAAGAATTGAGGATGGGAT
>JAOZQW010000543.1 GCA_029932015.1 Candidatus Fermentibacteraceae bacterium | reverse complement strand
TTGCCCCTGTTCACTTCCATAACATCATCCCTGCCGCCCCATGAAGCATTGTAAGGACCATCATAGGTCGGGGATGCGAACAGGGTGTCCCAGGGAGAAGGTGGTGAATAGGGGAGATGAGGGTCGAAAAAATGAACTGCGATGAACCAGGGATCTCCCTGACTCCTCTCCTCGTCGAACCAGGACAGCAGGTCCGTAACCGTATCGGCCGCATTCCTCGTACTGGCTTCGCCTACGAAACCCATGCAGTCGAAGTGGTCGAACCCCCTGTGGAAGCCGAAGTCTTCATTCATGAATATGACATTAAAGAATGCTGCAGTCTGATACCCCTGATCATGAAGTATCCTTGGTAGGTAAGGGAGGGAGGGATCAATGCCGTAGAAGCTGCCCTCACGCCAGCCTGCTCTGTGCGAACGCTGATCAAGTCCGGTCAGAATGGTTGTCATTGCGGGCAAGGTCCAGCTACTCTGACTCTGGGCTGAGGAGCAGTTGAATCCGGATGCTGCCAGACTGTCGAGTACCGGTGTAGTGTTCCTGCTGTATCCGTTGCAGGAAAGATGATCAGCTCTGATAGTGTCGATGAGGACCAGGAGAATATTGGGCATCTGTTCCGGACTTCCAGCGGGAGCTCCGCAGGAGATAAGGATAAGAAGACTGCCGAGCAGTATCCTGTAGATCATGCCGTTAATCATCCTCAAGCGCTCTTCTACTTGTTTTCAGGGCACAGAGGTGACCGCACATCGAGCAGACATCATCATCATCAGGGAGTGCCTGACCGCGTTCTCTTCTCGCTGTGACCGGATCGATCGAAAGTCGGTACTGCTCTTCCCAGTCGAAATTGTACCTAGCTGCTGCCATCGCATCATCCCTGTCTCTGGCGCCGGGAGTTCCCCTGGCCACATCGGCTGCATGTGCTGCGATCCTTGCTGTGATGACGCCATCCCTCACGTCATCGACATCAGGGAGCCTCAGGTGTTCAGCCGGCGTTACGTAACAGAGAAAATCAACACCAGCCATTCCTGCAAGA
>JAOZQW010000542.1 GCA_029932015.1 Candidatus Fermentibacteraceae bacterium | reverse complement strand
TCTCAGGCGGAATCTCTCCATGATCCTTAACAGCACCACTTTCGGGAATATCCGCATATCCGTGAGCAAAATCCTCATCCGACATTTCAACTTCGGGATCAGGACCATCGAATAGACCTTCAGCGACCTCATGCTCATCAAATACGATCTCCTGCTCCTGCTCAGGTGCAGGTTCGGTTACCTGCTGAGCGCCGTATTGCCTGGGGAGGAGATCAACGAACGGGTACATGGTTTCCTGGATCTTCCTCGCAACTTCCATGGGCAGCGGTTCAGGGAGCATGGCAGGTGTGGATTCAACCGTTCTGCGAGCATCTTCATCAGACATGCCGAACTGGCTAACCAGGAAATCCCGAACTTTCTCTTTTTCTTCATCTCTTATGAGCCTGACAAGGAGGAGGTCGACAAGTGGACCGTCCGTCATCCTAACCCCTCTTTTCACTGAGCAGAAGAGCAAACTGATGGTGCAATCGGCGCATCACCATTCTGCTGGCCTTACGAAGCGTTTCGAAAACACCTGTGCCGTCGATGGCAATGGATTCAATACAGGGTACCCGGGATAATCCAAGGGATTTTCTGATCATCTCAGAAGGATAGATATCAGGAAGGTCACGCTTGTTGCACTGGAGTACAAGACTGACCCCCTTTCGCTGCCTTGAGCGCAGATTCTCTCTCAGATCCCTGAGGCTGGTGATATTGGCATCCATTCTGGCTCTCTGTGAGTCAGCAACGAATACAATGCCGTCAACTCCCTGGAGGATCAGTCTCCTGCTGTCGGAGTACATCGCCTGCCCGGGGACGCTGTATAGATGTATCCTGACCTTAAAACCGTGTATGGAGCCGGAATTGACCGGCAGAAAATCGAAGAAAAGGGTTCGCTCATTACCGGTGGCGAGGGATATCAGTTTCCCTCGGTCCGAGGGCGGCACCTGACTGTGGATGTATTTGACATTTGTAGTCTTGCCTGAAAGACCCGGCCCGCAGTAGACAAGCTTGCAGTCTATCTCACGGGAGCTGTAGCTAACTGTGGC
>JAOZQW010000276.1 GCA_029932015.1 Candidatus Fermentibacteraceae bacterium | reverse complement strand
AATTATCGGAAGCAGCGGTATCGACGCTCCTGCAAGGATGAACAGCCATTCCCGTATCCTGCTTCGACTGCCAAGCGAGAGGAGCAGCATAAACAGCAGTGCCATGAGAAGCTCCGCGCGGAGGAGGCATGCAGCACCTGTGAGGATCCCTGATAGCAGCATCCTCCCTTTGAAGGCGGCCAGAAGGGCCAGAGAGATGAACGCTGCAGCAGGTGCCGCTGGGAGAATGCTGAAGCCCGAGAGTATCAGGAACGGGGAGACAGCGAGACCTGCGGTACAAACCAGGGTCCAGCGAGCTCCAGTTTTTCTGAACGCCGCATAGAGTGCGGCAGACGGGAGCAGGGAGATGAGCGCAAGGATGATCCTTGTCCTGACAGGCTCCTCAGATGCTCCCGTCAGGAGGGCTAATGCGAACATTCCAGGCGGTCTCGAGAAGACTGCAGCTCCTGGCTGCTCAAGCGTACTCGCATAGGTGATCTCATCCACATAGAGGCCGTCCATGGGGAGAATTCGGTCGATGGGGAGTGATACTGCCGCTCTTATGAGGAGAGCACCAAGTAGAATAAGCGAGAGTACGATCCCGCTTCTGATGCGAAGTGTCATTCAGGTGTCCCCAGGAGTACTGCCGGCGGGGTCGAACAGGATCCTTCCATGGTCAGTATGGTCATTCCATCACTGTAACTGGCAGCAAGTCCAACTCCACTTCCGGTTATGACGCTTCCCAGTATAGTCCAGGTCCGTGCAATATCAGCGCCCATCGCATCGGGCATATCCCAGTTCAGAATGGGGAGCATTTCCACCCTAGGACCGATGCTTCCCCCATATGACCATATGCCCGATGCTTCAAGTCCTGCATGCGCGGCGAGATCGTAGGGATCTGTCACGGCAACGGCTTCAGGAGCTGCCTGTCTGCCGCTCCTCCAGGTCCATTGGGATACGATAAGGATGAGTTCAGAAGGTGTCATTCCGGCAGACATTCTCCGGAGTGTCATGTCGAACCACCCCCTGCAGTCCACCGATAGACTGAAGCTGCCATCTGAGGGATCGAGTATCCAGTTCTCCCGCAGCATGTTCTCTTCTGCTCCAGCTGGTCTCAAGGTGAGTATATCCCCGTTATCGAGCACATACAAAGTATCAGGTCTGTGTATGTAGAATGCCGGAGCGAGGTAAGCTGAGGGTTCAAGGAGCCAGGAAGAGCCGCTGTTTTCATATCTTATCCTGACCAGGTATCTCTCCCAGCCGTATGGAACAGGGAGTGCCGGTCTGGTATTCGAAGCTGGAAGGATAGATGCCTGGAGCCCAAGTTCTTCAGACATTGCCGCCAGAAGCAGGGCGTGTTCAAGGGAAGTGGCCCTTCGGGTATCAAGTACCTCCTGAAGGTTGCGTATGTCGAACTGTCCTTCCCCCCCGCTCGGAGATATCTTGAGTTCCATACTGTTGCAGATGAGGCTTCTGGCGAGTCTTAGCTGCATCCAGGGATCTGAGCCGGCAACAGTGGTCTGAAGCGCTGCCTCTCGCAGGTCGGGCGGGAAGGGAAGAGCCAGGATCGAGTCCGTGGATGAGGTAATTGCTTGCTCCAATTCCTCCCAGGTCATGAAGGAAGTGAACCACAGGGTATCCGCAGGTGATTCAGAAGTGAATTCAAGTCCGCGCCAGGAGCTTTCCAGTTCGTAGCAGTCGCCCTGCCATTGATAATATCGTGGCACATCTCCACGGAAAGCGATCGATGTCCATTCAGGAGTGAGGTTACGCATCTGGGGCGGGATGACTGCCCATGGCCCCCTTGACCAGAGCCCTCCCCAGTCGAGCAGACGGATCCGGTAACTGATCTCCATCCCCTCCCTGAGCGCGGGCCAGGCAATTACGAGTGAGAGCGGCATGCCGTCAACACCGGTAAGAGTATCAACCGCCCACTCGGGAACTGGTCCCATGTCCGACCCTGGCAGCCCGAAGAGAGCCTCCTCGAGCTCAAGGGACTGGTATGATGGATCGAACGCCTGCACCATCCTGCTCAGGAGTCTATCCTCTCCCTGGACGCCCCTGACCTCAATGATGGTCTCAAGCGTGTCCCCGGAAAGAGTGAGTTCGAGTGACCTGAGACTGATGACCGATCTCTCAGCGGCCAGGGCACACATCGATATCAGGACTGCCGCAGCAGGCCACCTCACGGAAGCACCACTGTTCTCAGTTCCCCTGAAAGCCTTGCTGCCAGAGCCTCTCTCATGGCAATAAGTTCGTCTGTTTCAGGGATCATCGGCAGGAGAGAGATGGATTCGGCCATCACAAGAACTCCGTCCTCCATCCGCATGGAGATAGCGTACCCATCGAGCGCTGTCGGGGAAGGAAGCAATGTCCCCTCGGGCAGACCGGATATCTCGAACTTCAGTGAGCAGATGTAGGGGGTTTCAACAAAAACTGCTGAGATGGCATCCGGTAATATGTAGGCTGAAGCCCTCCCGCCGACCAGATCAATATCCGAGAGTCCGGGTATCAGGAGAGCCGTTCCTCCCTCCCATGTAACTGATCGCACTTCCCATGCCCCGGTACCGAGCGCAGTCAGTGGAGATGAATGATCAAGAGCATCATTACGGAGGGAGAGCGAGGAACCGTCGGATGAGCCGAAGAGCATTTCGAGCAGCGCGCCCTGTGATGAGTCGGGAACACTGGAGAATATTGATCTGAAGAGTTCCTCAGCTGCTCCATGGAACTCTGCCGTCAGCTCTCCCCTTATGAGCATGCTGTCCGGGTCGAATACTCCCCTTATCCCGATCTCAAGCAGATCATCTCCGGGATAAGCATCCGGGAAACTCATCATTTGAGAGCCATCGGGCGAAAGGGGCAGGTACCGGGCTCCGCGGAGAGTGTATGTGAATCCCCCGGGGGCAGCTGGAGCGGTCGGATCAAGGAACACAACCTTTCCATCCGGGAGTACGAGTGAAACAAGTATGTGATCAAAGCTTCGGGAACCGGCAAGCTCCCCCAGACTCCTTGCCGTGGATGTGAGCAGCATCGTCGGCTCATATCCGGCCTCGCGGAGAAGCCAGCATAGAAGGGCGACGCGGTCACGGCATACACCTGCTCTCTCCTCGAGGGTCTCATGCGGAAATCTCGGCGAGTATCCTGGATCAACGCCCCAGTCACCGCTGAGGTAGACCACTTCCTCCGTGATCCATTGGGAGAGTGCCGCAGGATCACCGCCGGTCTCTTCAATGATGATACCGGCAAGCTCCGTGCTGTCGGAAACAGCTGAAGGCTGCAGGACCGACCAGAGCCGGGCACTGACTTCCTCGGGGGTGTGGCTGGCAATTGTCAGGAATGGAGCCCTCTCCATTATTCCCAGGGTGAAGGGAAGACCTGGCAATCCCGAAACAGGTCCGGCACTCCATTCATATTGCGTGAGACCATCAGCTGCCTCATATGAGAAGACCTCGCCGAGATTCCCTGCAGTGTACAGGAGGCTGTCGGTCGGCCACAGAAGAGAAAGGTTACTGAAATGCACGCTGTCAATTGCGGCGGGAAGGAAAGTGTATGAATAGAGGTCCTCCATCGGAAGTCTGTATATTCTGCGGCTGACTTCAAGGATGAGCGTATCACCGATCTCTACTCCGGGATAAGTGA
>JAOZQW010000275.1 GCA_029932015.1 Candidatus Fermentibacteraceae bacterium | reverse complement strand
AATGGCCTGCGCCATGGAAGCATCTACATCCTTGAAGGCAGGTCGGTGCAGGGTCCCAGCAGACCCCTGTCGACCATCACGACCATGCTGGAGGAATTCCTGAGAGGCAGGGAGCACAGCCCCGGGTGGATGGTCAGGCACATCACACCTGCTACCGCTGCCAATCTGATGGAATTCGTACCCGCCATAGGTGACCTCTACCCGGTGGAGCTGCCCACCTCCTCCCGATCGGAAGGTGCTCTCGGTCCCATTCGCGCGGTGGTGGATCTGTTCCGGGGTCTTTCCAGGTCAAAGCCCGTGGTCATCGCCCTGGATGACGTGCAGTGGATGAGTCCTGACAGCATCGCTCTTCTAGGATCCCTCGCCCGAAGGATACTCGACCTGCCGATCCTGATGATCGCCAGTGTGCGAGCCGAAACGGGCAATCAAGCACTGGACGATCTCACGGCTGATCTCCTGACCCAGCGTCAGCTGCTGGTGATGGACCTTGAGAACCTCTCCCCTTCCGAGGTTTCGGACCTGATGGACTCCATACTTGCCACACCTCCTCCGGTACCTTTCAAGGAGTGGATGACCTCCCTTACCGGGGGCAACCCCCTGTTCATCGAGGAGATAGTCAAGGCACTTGTCCGTCAGAACGTGATCCACGGAAGCGCCACCGGGAATTCGTGGGAGGTGGATGAGGACTACAGGGATTTCAGGGTATCCGAGACCCTGAACAGCATCATCAGATACCGATTCGACCAACTTGATGAGACCGAACTGAGGACCCTTGAGAGCGCCTCCGTCATCGGGGAGAGATTCGATCCAGTAGACCTCTCCAGGCTCCTGGGTGACACGGAACCGGAAGACCTGCAGAGGATCATCAATATCCTCTCATCCCTCGGGATGCTCCACAGCTACGGGGGGGAATACGGTTTCTCCCATTCCCTGCTTCGTCACGTGATCTACAATGGCATGGATGTGGGGAGAAGGCGAAACCTGCACAGGAGGCTGGCCTCGATACTGGAAAGGGATGGCCGGGACAGTGCCTCCGTGGCCCTTCACCTGACCGGGGACCTCCTCCCTGAAGAGGAGACCGCTGATCTGGCCCTCCACCTGTTCCACCTGGCGATCGATATCCGGAACTCACCCCTGGACCTGACCCGGGCATGGGAATGCATGGGCGTTGCCAGGCGGATCGCCGGGAAGGTGGAACTCCCGAAGGTGGAGAGATTGAGGCTAAAGGCGGAGTACAATTACCTCGCCTGGACCATCGGAGCAGATGTCCTCCCCTACGGATCGACCAACGACCTGCTCCATGACCTTATCGAGCACAACCTGGAATGGGAAGCCGCCATAACCTGCCGGATCCTGTTCCACACGGCACTCATCAAGCTCGAGCTGCCCAGAGCTGAGGAGTATCTCAGCACCGGAACGGCTCTCCTCAACGAGAGCGATGATCTCTACTGGAGTCTAAGGGCGGAAGAGCCGCTTCTCAGGAGACGACAGGGCCTGTTCAGGCAGTCTCTGAAGGACTCGGAGAAGCTTGTGGATGAGATACCCCGGGACACCGCACCAGAAGCTCTTTTCAAGGTGATCACCAACATGGGTCTCGTCTGCTTCCTCCTCGGGGAGATGCATGATGCGTACGAGCACGCCCTGAGGGCGAGAGAACTCGTAGAGGATCACAACCTCCTGCTGAAGTCATCCGATTCGAGACAGAACCTGGCTCTCATGCTGATGACTATGGGGCACCCTGACAGAGCGATCATCGAGATAACCGAGTCCATCAAGGAGGCCGAGTTGATGCATCGTCCCTCGCTGGTCGGCATCGGTCTCTTCTTCCTGGCCAACGGCCATTCCACGAAGCACGAATCCCGGGAGGCCCTGGCATGTCTCGACGAGATAAGTCGGAAGGGGATCGATAGACACAATCCAAGATTGCACCTCTACTCCATGCGTTGCAGAGCCAGGGTCTACATCAACATGGGCAGGCTGGAGGATGCCGGGGACCTGATCCGCCAGATCGAGATCCATCCGCTGGCAGGTCAGGTGGAACAGGACCTGTGTATCCTGAAAACCATAATCGCGATCAGGAGGGAACGGACCGCTGAAGCCATCGGACCTGTGGAAAGAGCGATATCCCTGACGAAGAAATCACATCAGGGCGTGAAACTCGGTGCTGCGCTAGGCTTCAGAGGGATCGTCCGGCTTATCGATGGGGATATCGACGGAGCCCTGGAGGATCTGGCTTTGTCGGAATCCCGTCTGCTGGACAAGGGTGAGGTCCCGACAATGGCAGAGATATATGTAGAATTCGGTCTTAAGCTCGGGGGTGAGCAGGGGGAAGCGATACTCATGAAGGGTATCGGTCTGCTCCGCCGCATGAACGCTTCCGCCGCCATGGCGATGCTCGCGGTGAAACTGGAGGATAAGGGAGGATTCGCGGAAGCCAGGAAGCACATCGCGGAGCTGGACATCCTGTCATCCTCCTCCCGGGTGGATGTATCCACCTTCGGTGGGCTCTCCGTCCGCAGACCGGGCGAGCCGACGGAAGAGGGGCAGAGGGATCGGGGGTCCGGGAAGCCGAGGGAGCTTCTGGCGCTGCTGATGGTTGAAGGTGAATCGGGTACCACGAGAGAAGTGCTCGCCGCTCACCTGTGGCCGGATGCAGAAGAGAAGAAGGCCAAGGCAAGCCTGAGAGTGGCCCTCTCACATCTTCGAAAGATGGTTGGCGAGGATGTGCTGCTCCAGGAGGGTCAGTACGTCATGCTCAACAGGGACCGGATGACAGCTGATGTCTGGAAGTTCACAGCCCTTGTCGAGGAATGGCAGAGCCTGCTCCGCGACGGCAAGACCCATGCAGCTGAGGAAAGGGCCCTGAGAGCCATGGAGCTGTACCGGGGGGATTTCCTTCCCGAGTTCTACAGCCTGCCCCTGGAGGATGAACAGTTCATGCTGCGCAGCATGATGAGAGAGCTGCTGCTCTGGATGGCCGAAGTGAGCCTGGACAGGGTTGAACACAGGGAGGTGGTCAGGTACGCCCGAAGGTTACTCACCATGGATCCGTGCAGTGAGCATGCCTGCCGGATGATAATGCAAGGGCTGGCCGCCGGAGGCGACAGGGCGGGTGCCATGAGACAGTACATGCAGCTGAGAACCAGCCTCTCCTCCAAATTTGACACGCAGCCAAGCGCTGAGACCACCGCCCTATACGAAAGCCTTGCCCGGGCGAATTGTACCTCCTGTAAGTAATTTCCCACCATTTGTTTAACGGATATTTAACGCCGTCGCGTATTCTCAGCGCATGGATACCACCACGAAGAGGATCTGCCCCAGGTGCAACTATTCCGGAAGGGATGGCGACGTCAGCTGTCCCTACTGCGGACTGGACCTGATATCGGGTTGTCCGGTCTGCGGAGCGCCCATACGGGTTGTCTTCGCGAAATTCTGCTACGGCTGTGGTACACCCCTGGATTCCTCATCAGGTGCCGCTTCCGTGACCGGATCCAAACCTGAAGGGAGTGACGGCTGATGCTGCAGGTCACCGACCGTGGCCTATGCGAGAACGGGAGACGGAAGGTTCGAACAATGGGAGATGGGAGTTGATCATGAAAACCCTCTGGATGGCTTTGCT
>JAOZQW010000274.1 GCA_029932015.1 Candidatus Fermentibacteraceae bacterium | reverse complement strand
GGCAAGGGACCCAGTACTGACGGGAATCCTCGATATGACGGGATACTCGGAGTAGCGGTCAATGGTCCTGAACTCGACATGGTGATGACCAGTCTGGCCGGACTCGACCCCCTCGAATTGGATACCAGCAGGATCGCGCTGAGAAGGGGATTGTGCAGACCGCCTGAGGAGATATCGGTTGAAGGTCTGGAGAACTGCCGTCTGGATGATTTTCGAGTACCCGGAGTGAGCTATTACAACAGACTTCCCTCTTTTCTGGGAACACTGGTCAGGCTTCTATTCAAAAGACCTCCAAGCGCTACCGATGCCTGCACGGCCTGCAGGACATGCGTCGAGGGCTGTCCGGTAGGAGCGATCACGATCAGGGATGGCAAAGCGGTCATGAGCGGCAGAAAATGCATTCTATGCCTCTGCTGTCACGAGATCTGTCCTGAGAGGGCGGTGAAGGTGCGCATCCCCTTCACCGGGAACTGACATGGCGGCCGGGAAGATTACACTTGCACACAGGATGGAGTACGCCATCCTCAGGATCGTGATCTTTCTAGTCGGGCTATTGCCTGTCAGATGTGCCATTGCTGTCGGTGCCTGCCTGGGGTGGACAGCCTGGAAAGTCTTCAGGGTCAGAAGAAGGATTGTTCTGCGGAACCTGTCTCTTGCCTTTTCCGAAAGGGACTCAGGGGAACTGGAGCGGATCGCCCTGCTCTCCTACATGAATGTTGGCCGATTCATGATGGAATTTGCCAGGCAGGGCAGGCTTTCGCGCGAATGGGTCCTTGAGCATGTGGAGATAGAGGATACCGCAAGACTGGAAGAGATTCGGCAGCTGGGTGGCTGTATAGTGATAACTGGTCATTTTGGTAGCTGGGAGCTTTTTGGTGTTGCGATGGGTTATATCCTCGGAGAGATGTCGTTTCTGGTGGGAAGACAGAGTAACAGCCTTGTCGACGATCACATCAACGGACTGCGTTCGAAGCATGGGATAGAACTGTTCAACAGACGGACTGCCGTCAGGGGAGTAGTGACTTCCGTGCGCTCCGGTGGGCGGGTCTGCTGGCTCTCCGACCAGGATGCGGGAGATAGCGGTGTAGTTGTGGATTTCTTCGGTCATCCGGCTTCTACGCCCAGGGGAGCAGCGGCATTTGCCGTCCGCCTGAATGCTCCAGTCGTTGTGGGAGTACTTGTGCGGAAGGGAAAAGGTCCATTTCACAGCCTGATACTTTCCAGTCCTCTGTTTACGGACGGCTCTCTTCCTCGTATAGAGGCTGAGGAGGACATCACAAGGCGATATACCGCTGAACTCGAAACGATCATCAAGGCCCATCCCGAGCAGTACTGGTGGGCTCACAGGAGATGGAAATCAACCGGTGTCTATAAATGATCAAATGACTGAGATATCCCAAAATGTTCGAAAGGGAGGGAATCTGAGATGAAGAGCAAGGTCGCCGTACTCAGAACCACGGCGGGGAGCGTACTCGAGGATTACTCGAAACTGATGCGCAGCATCGGCTATATCGACCACCTCGACAGAAGCGCTGATGTGCTGCTCAAGATCAACGTGTCATGGCATCACTGGTATCCCGCCTGCTCCACCACTCCATGGCAGCTGGATGGAGTCATCAGGACCCTTCTCGAGGACGGTTTCAGTAATGAACAACTGGTCTCGACACACAACAGAACAGTTGTCGTCAGTGACAAGGCCGGTGAAAAGGGTAATCACCTCAAGCAGGTCGATGAAGACCTTCACGGCATCAGGAAGGTCAGGCTCTACGAGAAACCCGTAAAATGGGTGCCCTTCGAACCGAAGAAACCCTTCAGGGTCCTCGGAGATATCTTCCCTGATGGAGTCCGGATACCTGATGTTCTCATTGGCAAGAACATCATTCATCTACCCACCATGAAGACACATGTGTTCACAACGATAACCGGTGCGATGAAGAACGCCTTCGGAGGGCTCCTCAGCGAGCGCCGCCACTGGACACACGGCGTCATTCACGAGACTCTGGTTGATCTCCTCCGGATACAGAAAGAGATTCATCCAGGGATACTCGCGGTCATGGATGGCACTTTCGCCGGTGAGGGACCTGGTCCGAGGGCCATGATCCCGCATGTAAAGAATTTCATCCTTGCCTCCACGGACCAGGTTGCCATAGATGCCATAAGCGCAAAGATGCAGGGATTCGACCCAATGAAACTCGATTTCATAAGACTCGCTCACGAGGAGGGTCTCGGGGTCGGCGATCCGGCAGAGATAGAAGTGGTTGGAGAGGACATCTCCGGAGTGAACTTCCACTTCGTCCAGACTGATACGTTTGCAAGCCGAGGTCAGAAGATGATCTATCACGGCTGGCTCAAACCCATGGAGAAGCTCCTTCTGAGAACTCCTATAGTACCCTGGGCATTCTTTGCAAGCAGGCTTTATCACGACTTCTTCTGGCTGAATATTGTTGGGAAGAATAGAGTCAATGCCGCTCTCGACACCGATTGGGGAAGACTGTTCCAGAGTTATGGCACTCTGGAGGGTATCCCACCACTGAAGCTGGGCGACACGAGACCGGAGGTCTGAATGCCGCTCATCGAGGCTGTTCTCGGATGCGGAAGATGGGGAAGTTTCCATCTCTGGTACGGCTCGAGCGTTGGAAACAGAATGCTCGGCTGGGAACCGGGTGATGCTCCATCCTTCAGGAAGCTGATCGATGAGAGGGAGAACGACTTCCTCAGGCTGCCAGACGCTGTAGAACTGACAACAGACCTTTCCTGCGTAGAGGGTGCGGATATCATTGCGGTGACTGCTCCAGCTCAGGAATTCGCCGGTCTTGCCGTTCGTCTTGCCGAGTTTGATCTTTCCTCCTCAGATCTGGTTCTCTGCATGAAAGGGCTGGAGAAGGGTACAGGCCAGAGACTTTCGGAAATTGCTCTGAGAGAGGGGCTCAGGCCAAGAAGCATTTCAGTCTGGGTCGGTCCCGGGCATCCACAGCAGTTCCTGGCCGGGGTTCCGAGCTGTATGCTGATAGCTTCCGATTCCGACGATGCCGCACTCCGGCTTTCGGAGGCCATGGGCAGTCACCTGATCAGGTTCTACCGCTCCAGAGACCTGATCGGATGCGAGATCGGAGCTGCAGCCAAGAACGTGATAGGCATAGCCGCCGGGCTTCTGGACGGTCTGGAGATGTCGGGTCTGAAGGGAGCACTCATGGCCAGGGCTCCCCAGGAAGTGGCCAGGCTCGTGTCGGGCATGAGGGGGGACTGGAGGAGCGTATACGGTCTATCCCACCTGGGTGATTATGAGGCCACTCTTTTCTCTCCTTACAGCAGGAACAGAATGTTCGGTGAATTACTCGTCAAAGGAGGTGCGGGTGTGTCAGACCTTGCCGAGGGTGTGGATACTTCTATGGCAATGATGCATCTTTCCGCAGGACTCGGGATAGACATGCCGATAACCCGAACGATACGCTCCATAATTGACAACGAGATCACTGCTGCGGAGGCTATATCGGAACTGTTCTCAAGGCCGGAGAAGGAGGAGTTCCCGGAGGTGTTCTAGTATCCGGGAGACATTACTTGAGATTTGCACCTGGCACATTCACCTATCTGGATCACCTGACGGTCACACCTGTTCTGGATGAAG
>JAOZQW010000273.1 GCA_029932015.1 Candidatus Fermentibacteraceae bacterium | reverse complement strand
ACTTCGATGTTCTGGATGTTTCAAGGCTGGCGGCTGAAGCTCTGCAGAGCTTCCGCCTTGCAAGCTTCACCGAAAAGTCACAGAGATATATCCGTATAGGAAACGATCTGGTTATCCCGGAGGAACTGGATACTGAACAGCGCAGGATATTCCGCAGTGCCGCTGACGAGCTGTTCAGTCTCTACTCTGAAATACACGATGGACTGATTGCGGCGGGTGCCTCAAGAGAGACTGCGAGGGAGGATGCACGATACGTCCTGCCTCTGGCAACCTCCTGCCAGATGGGTATGACTGTCAACGCCAGAGAACTGGAGTTGATGTTCAGACGGTTGTCGATACACCCGCTGGCAGAGGTAAGGGCCATTGTGTCACTGCTTCTGGACGAGGCGGTCAGGGTCGCGCCTTCTCTCTTCCTGTTCACTGAGCCAGGTGCGATGGACTCATTTGCCCATGCGATGTCACCAGCATTAGAAGATACTCCGGATGTTATGCTGACAGACTGCGATGGAGACGGACGGGTCGGCGCACTGCTTCTTCAGTATCTCGAAGGTCTGCCTCTTGCACTTGCGAGAGACAGGTGGGAGGAAACCGGTGTCGAGGTAAGGGAGGCTCTCTTCCGGGATGCCCTGGACGGCCTCGGAATTCATGACGCCGTTCCCAGACAGTGGGAGTTTTTCCATTCTGAGTTCGAGGCCGTCATGTCCGCATCCGCCTTTGGTCAGATGAAGCGCCATCGGATGTGCACCAGACTTGTTTCGGTCTATGATCCTGTTCTGGGAGTAACCGTCCCGCCAAGCATCTCCTGCAGATCTGCACTCAGAGAGCTGTTTGATGAGGCTGTCCGTGTTTCAGAGACGGCTGCCGGAACCCTTTCTTCTTTCTATCCATATATGCTCACCAATGCCCATCGGCGCAGGGTCACGATCTCGATGAACGGGCGTGAGCTCTACCACTTTTCCCGTCTCAGGGAGGACTCGCATGCCCAGTGGGACATAAGGATCCTTGCAGGCAAAGTAATGGCCGTGTTGAGAGAAGCAGCACCTCTGACAATGATGTTCAGCGGAGGCAAGTCGGATCTGGAGCCTGCGGTGGAATAGCCCCTTTATTCAGTATCCACTTTGAGGATGGGACGTATTGGAGGTTTGGGTAACGTGCCCTGCTGCTGGATATACTCCGGCATCAGTCCGTTATGTGCCTGTTATCGATCTTCACATTATCGAGGATGGTGGAGTAGATGATGTCTCCGTCGTAGACTGAGAAGCGGAGGTCGAGTCTCTGTCCCTCGATCCCGGGAAGATCCTCCGTACTATCCCAATAGAGACTGGGTCTGTAGGATTCAGGGCTGTACGGCTGGTCGGAATCGAAACCAGTGGCGGCGATCCACCTGTCAGAGTTCCTGAGCCTGTATTCCAGATTGAGATACAGGTCATCGCCCTCGACATCGACCAGCTGCACCGTAACTGCAACATTCCCGCTGTAAGTCTTGCGTCTCTCAGGATAGATGACGGTTATCGACGGAGCATCGTTGTTGTCCAGATGGAAGGAAGTCGAGGGTATTGAGAGACGCTCCTGGTCCCCTGCAGGTGTTGCCCTGAACTGCACCCTGACACCTTCAAAACCTGGGAGATCGGACAATGAGTTCCAGACGATATTGTACTGACCGCTGCCCTGATAGGGGACAGACCAGTCGGTCACCGTGGCCAGATTCCAGTTGTCGCCGCCGTCGGTCGAGTACTCATATACGAGTGCGGAAGGATCGCAGTCACTCTCCGAGGAGCGGAGTCCAAGAGTCACTTCACCAGTGACTTCGCTTTCAGGAGCAATTATCTGAGAGGATGAGAGTCTCTCGGCTTCGGAAGTGAACTCTGCTATCATGCTCCAGGGACCGGGATCGGCATCCGCTCCTCTGACTCTCAGAAGAACGCCTGCCATGTCGGTCCCATCCAGATCATCCCGGACATACCATGAGACCGGTTCACCATAGAACCACGGAGCTATCTGGAACGTACTTCCTCCTAGATGGGCCGTATTCCAGTCCTCACCGCCGTTTGTGGAATACTGGGCCTGAAGGTGTATTACATCCCCCTCCGGGTCGGAGACAGCATAAGGGAGGTTGTATGTGGAGATGGAGACCATCTGCGGACTCGACATGTAAACCACAGGAGCGGTGTTATTGTCCAGATGAAAAACATTCGACAGTCCGCTGACGCCGGGGCCATCAGAATAAGAAGGTGTTATCTTGAGCATTGTATCATAGGAATCTATGCCTGGCAGATCCCTCGCGCTTTGCCAGGCGATAGACGATCCATTATTGCTGAAGTTATAGGATTCATTCCAGGTGAAACCCGCATCGGTGGAATATGCGAGAGTAAGGCCTGTCGCATTCCCGCCGATCACTTCGTATGAGAGAGTCACTACACCAGTGTATTCACCGGCAAGTTCACCGGTCCTTACCCTCGGCAGGACAGCACTGCCGTAACTCCCCGAGTTCCCCTCGTCAAAGATGGTCTGCGGCCATGGTCCATCATCGATTGCTGCACCACAGATAGTGTATGCGGCGAGTCTGCCTGAACGGCCCAGTACGACGAGTTCCAGATGACCGTCTCCATCGATATCCCCTGCAGCAGGAGCTCTCGTGATCATCTCGCCGAAATCGAATGGATAGCCGTTGATGCTGGAGCCCTCGCTATCCCATGCATAGACCTTACCATCGTTTGCGCCAACTATCACAGCCAGATCGTAGGTTGTCCTTGTGATGATCGGTGCAGTGGGTACACCCCCGGTGAAATTGGGCCATTTCCATACGCCGGCAAGACTGCAGTCACCATCTATAAGTGTTACGCTGCTGTCTATCGTTGATACTGCCACTTGCAGAAGATCGAGAGTGGAACTAAGTCTGCCGACAGCCATGGCTCCGGCAACGGGTCTGTCATCGAGGAAGAATGGCCAGTTCTCCAGGATATTGCCTGCGGTATTGAGTGCAAAGAGCCGTTTATTGTAAGTTGCGAATATGATATCGCCCAGACCATCAGCATCCAGATCTGCGGTGACCGGAATAGAACCCGATGAATATCCCGGACTTACGGGCCAGCCGGGAACGATATCACCTTCACTGGAAAGCAGGAAAACGTTAGTGCTGACCAACGCACACACGAGTCCATAGCCAGCACCCCCCCCCATTGATAGCTGAGATGGCTGCCACTGGAGCCTCGAGGGCAGCTGGACAGGCCAACCCGCACGGGAGCCTCCATCCGGATCAAGCAGATGAACTCTGGAATCTGCTGTTCCAAAAGCTATCTCACTGATTCCGTTATCATCCAGATCAACGATCGATATACCGGTCACGATATTGGGTCCAATATGAACCGGCCATCCAGGCATGGGCGTTCCATCATGTCTGATGCAGTGTACTGAACCCTCATCATCGGCGTACACAACGATATTGCCTCGGGTTGATCCCATGGCAGCCGGTCTTTGCGTGACACCCTCCGAGGTAGATACCGGGAATCCGGGGAGGATGGAGCCTGCACCTGACCATCCACCGAGACCATGGTCACCCAGAGGGATGATTATGTCCATGCCGGCCAAATCGTTTTCAGCGAGCAGAATACCACCAAGCGGGATGTGCGATGTCGCGGTTTCCCAC
>JAOZQW010000541.1 GCA_029932015.1 Candidatus Fermentibacteraceae bacterium | reverse complement strand
TGTCTGCAAGCGGGACCTCTCGCAGAGCGATCTAACTCGACGATCACGACAGAATGAAGTTCCTCGAGTATATGGAGCGTTCATCTGATCGTTATGGATTCATCTACCACTCTTACTGCCTTATGGGCAACCATTTCCACCTTCTTCTCGAAACACCTCAAGCTAATCTGTCGAAGGGTATGCATTGGCTGGATTCCTGCTATGCGGGATATTTCAACTGGCAGCATGATCATGATGGACATGTCTTTCAGGGAAGGTTTCAGTCCATCCTCGTCCAGCGTGAGGGATATCTCCAGGAATTATGCCGCTACATTGTGCTTAATCCGGTCAGAGCAGGGCTAACTAGCCATCCCGTAGACTATTACTGGAGCAGCTTCAGAGAGATTGCCGGGATAGATAGTACAGGTACTGGTCCTACAGCCACAGACTGGATACTCTCTCTATATTCCATCGACACATCCGAGGCAGAAGCGCTATATGCGGCATATGTGATGGACGGAAGAGACAGGCCATCTCCATTGAAGCAGGTAGCCGGAGGTACTATTTTAGGAGATAAATGCTTTATAGAACATGTCAGGGATAAAGTGCTTACTGAAATCCCTCTTGCGAAAATACCCATTTCTCAGCGAGACGCATTTCGACCAGAACTGGACGAGCACTTCAGGTCCAGCTCGATTCTACGAACAGAAGAGAGGGACGATCGTATACGCAGCGCCTGCAATAAGTGGCTCTATAAACGCTCAGAGGTTGCCGCCTTCTGCGGAATAGCTCCATCAACGGTTTCTATGATATTGAAGAAATGAGGGAAGAATTGAGGCCGGGCCTCAATTCTTCAATAATCGAAGAAATGAGGCCCGGCCTGAGAATTAGAGGAAGGTGCGGAGGTTGTCGGCGAAGAGCCTTGTGTAGTCACCTGTCGGGAAGGCGGATTCCAGGGCTCCAGTCGCGAGTGCGAGGCTCTCCTCAAGAGGGAGAGTGTAGCGCATTTTCGTGAATTTGCTCCTGAACGCAGTCACTTCCTCAGCACCATTCTCACC
>JAOZQW010000272.1 GCA_029932015.1 Candidatus Fermentibacteraceae bacterium | reverse complement strand
TGGTCCTTTTCGGTGCGAAACCCGCATTCAGAAGGTCCTCGCAGGCCTGAAGCATCCCGACAACACCGACCTTGTAGTCAATAGCCCCCCTGCCCCATATCCTGTCATTCCTGACAGCACCTGAAAAAGGCGGGTATTTCCAGCAGTCAGGATCCCCTGCCGGGACCACATCGAGATGTGCGGAGAGAAGGATGGGATCGAGTGAGGTATCCGACCCCGGCCATGTATACAGTAGACTCGCCCCGGCAATAGTCTCCCTGGCAAATGAGCCGTGTACAACTGGAAATGAGTCACGTAAATAGTCCTGCATGGCGTGGAAGGGTGCGAGATACGATTCCATTCCGGGTTGAACGGATACGGTCCTGAACCGAAGAGCACCTGCGAATATGTCGACCTTGCGCAATGGCTTCATGCTCTCCCTTCCCATTCAGACTAGACTCTGCACAGCACCGGCAGGATGGTCAAGTGTTTACTGAAAGGGATTGACAGGGATGCTCTGCAGAATGTATTGAGTAATCCCTGAGAGGCGGTGGAGATCCTGTTCAACACAGCATTGCTGTTCATAATGGTTGCCGCAGGCGGTCCCGCAGCACCGCATTCGATCACTCCCCTGCCCTCAATGCACGCTCTTGATGAGTCGATGCATGCAGGTGAGCTTACGCTGTCGGTCTCGGGAGAGAACCGGGGAGCGGTACTGAACCGAACAGTCTTCGGCTTCCTACCCTACTGGGGTGGGGACACGTGGCTCAGGTACGACCTGATAAGTGTACTTGCCTGTTTTGGGGTCGAGATGGGCGCGCAGGGAACGATAACATCATGGCACGGCTTTCCTTCTCTCTTCGAAACCGCAGTGGACTCTATCCAGGCAGCCGGGGGAACTGCCGTTGTCACCGTGACCTGCTTCTCCTCTGCCACAATACACTCCATCCTCACTACTTACAGAGAGACTGCCCTTGCATCCCTGCTTGACCTGGTCACGGATCACTCGGTAACCGGTATCTGCATTGATTTCGAGGGTGTCTCTTCATCGGATAGAGATGCCCTGGTCGCCTTCATTTCGGACCTTCGCAGCCTCCTTGATTCCCAGGCTCCTGGCAGTCACCTCTCTATATGTACACCGGCGGTCGACTGGAACGGCGCTTTCGATTACTCGACCCTCGCAGAGAACTGTGATGCTCTTTTTATGATGTGCTATCCATTTCATGGATCTTGGTCGGCAGTAGCCGGTCCCTGCTGCCCTCTTATCGGATGGGGATCACCCGAGTCCTCCAGCAATATGACGTGGTGTATGGGAGACTACGCGATCAACGCCGGAGAGAACCACGACAGGATCGTCGTAGGTCTGCCCTATTACGGTCACAGGTGGGAAACCGAGGACAACGGCACGCATTCCGCAGTCACAGGGAATTACACAACCCTCCTCTATGCAACACTCGCTGCGGAGGCAGAGGCGCATGGAAGGCTCTGGGATACTGAATCCCTGACCCCGTGGTACGTCTACTGGTACAGCGGATGGAATCAGGGCTGGTATGATGATGAGGAGAGTCTTGGACTGAAGTACGACATGATCCGTCAGGCTGATCTCCAGGGAGCAGGAATCTGGGCTCTCGGCTACGATGGGTCGAGAGAGGAGCTCTGGGATGAACTGGAGGACTCCTTCACCGGACCGGTCTGGACCGACAGTCTGACAGATAACCTGGAGAGCCGTTTCACAGCGATGGGACCGGCTGAATACTGGCGGAACAGTACTGCAGGCGGGATTTATTACAGCTATTTTTATACTTACTCGATTGCCACAGGGCCGGATGTAAGTTCGGCTCAATGGACTTTCGAGCTGCCTGACAGCAGCTCATGCTATCTGCTTGAAGCCTACCTGCCCGAGGGAGGTGCGGCCGATGTGGATTACCGGATACATCACGGAGGTGGGATCGACACGGTATCGGTCGATCAGGGAGATCATGGCGGCCAATGGGTATCCCTGGGTGGACCATACTGGGCTTCAAACGGTCTCTCCGTCATTATTGGTGACTGTACAGGGAGCGCCGGGGAGAGGATCGTCGCAGATGCGATACGCTTCGCCCCCCCTACCGGTATCGGTCATGGCGGGGAGAGCAGTACTGCTCAATCCTTCAGATTAATATCTCCCAATCCGGGACACAGTTTCACCCTGCTCGTTCCCGCCTCAGATGACGCCAGGAAAGTGCTCCTCTTCGATATGGCGGGGAGAGCTGTGAGAGAATGGCATCTGCCTCTGGGTGATGAGGTTTCGATCCAATGGATCCCTGATGATGACCGCTGTACAGGAGTGTATTCAGCGATATTGCTCACTGATAACGAAGTTTTCAGGCTCGGTCTTGTTCTTATCAGTTCTTACAGCGGGTCCAGATAGCCTAATCCGTCAATGCGAATACATTGATCGAGAATGCTTCCCACCCGAGACTGTCTATCACGACAGGTGTGATCCTGTCCATTATCCCAACGGCATCACCGAGATTGTAGGCGTTGTAGTCGAAGAGGGCCGCAACCTTGAACTCCCTTTCAGCGGTGTCCTTCGAAGCCAGTCTGTTTGACACAGTATTGACAAGGTTATTGAGCTGGCTCTGGCTGAAGTCGTTCCCGAAGATAGCAACATCGTACTGGATACCGAACTCCTCTACACTCCCTCGAAGCATTTCAGGTGTGAAGTAGAATTTAATGAGGACGGGTCCGACAACAGTGGTATCTGCTGAAGGTCGGGGGAGTCTTGTAAGTGGTGCTGAAATGAACTCTATCTCGGTGCTGTCTGTCCAGACACAGATGCGGTCCACTTCAAGCGGATCAAAGTCCCTCTGCGATACTTTCTGGGCTATGTAGCTGGCAGCAGGATGAAGAGGAACCATCATCGGACCGAGAAATGAAACTGTCGCTCCAGCAGGGATGAGGTTCATGTCCACATTGGCTCTTGGCAAAGCAAGTGAAGCACTGTCGTTGAATACGTAAACGATATCTGAACCAACGAGGGTTGCGACTTCGTCTTCCGGCAGTTCCTCAATGACCTGCTCAACGACTTCAATTACGGGTGGTGGGGGCTCGTATTCAGACCTGCTGAAGACATTGGTGAAGACCACGGCGATAGCCAAGCCGAGAAGAGCGATAAGCGCACCGAATTTACCCGCCTCACCCTTGGCAGGTGGGACCTTGAATTCGGCTCGTTCCTTGAAGCCCATTGGCTTCTCAAGCCTGCTCTTGAGGGCAGAGCGTTTCTCCCTGGAGGGATCGTTCTGAGAATCCAGTTTGAATCCGCAGTTCTCACAGTTTCCCTTATTGCGATCCTTGTTATCGTGACCACAGCAGCGACAGAACATTCTCTACCTCCAAGGCTCGTGCGAGCTACTCGGTTGACTGGCTGTCTGAGGGAACGGATTCCGTCTCGACAACCTGTTCCTGAACGGATCCATCCCCCTCGATAATGAAGCCGTTCACGAAATCTCTATCCACTTCATAATGATAAACACTGCGCAGACTGTCTACAAGTGCAGATACTATCTCTTCCTCCATCTCGGAGGATATGAGAGCCTGCAGTTCCTCCCTGGCTTCCTCGAGTTCGGCAGCTCTCTCCGGTTCGCTCTCAATTGGGCAAAATACGACTATCCTGTCGGTGGAAAGTGTACACAGGACCATCTCACCGATATCCGCACTGAAGA
>JAOZQW010000025.1:5518-13743 GCA_029932015.1 Candidatus Fermentibacteraceae bacterium | reverse complement strand
GTTAGTCCTGTTAAGATCTACCGAAGCCATTATCCTGTCCAACAGCTGACCTGCTCTGCCGACGAAGGGTTCGCCGGTCCTGTCCTCATTTGCTCCAGGTCCTTCACCGACGAAGAGAACTCCCGCAGCAGGATTCCCCGCTCCGAAGACAAGCATGTTTCTCGTCTCCGCGAGCCTGCAGCCTTGGCAGTCCCCCACCCTTGTTCTCAGGGAGTCCATCAGATCGGCGATTGAGGCGTCAGAAAGGATGACTGCCGCCTCTTCATCAGCCTCCTTCTTCGCCGTCAGCCATTCCGGAAGGACAAATATCTCATCGATGCCGAAACTCCTGACTGAGTTCCAGAGAGCGTCTTCGGTACGTTTCTTCGGGCTCAATTCAGCAGTCCCCCGTCTTCCTGCAGATATCTTCCGGCTGCGGCAGCGATGAGCGCAGCCACTATCCTCTTCGATCCCTGAGGTACCTCAATGCTGGAACCGTTGTCGAAGAGAATGAAACCGCTGTTTCCGTGAGTCTCCATGCCGCTTCCGATCTGGTCTCCCCTGTTCATGAAGAGCATCGATGCTCCCTTCCGCCGCATCTTGGCTGACGCTCTCGACAGCGCTTCACCGCCGTATTCGAGGGCAAATGCAAGTACCCTGCATCGCTCCATTGCCAGATCATCCTGAAGAGATGCGAGTATATCCGGGGTCGACTCCATATCGAGTGTGATCCCACCTCCCCGCTCCATTTTCCCATCTCTCCTCGATGCCGGCCTGAGATCCGAGACAGCAGCCGTCATGACGAGCAGTTCGGCGCCGGAGATCTCTCGTCTTACGGCGTTGAGCATCTCGGTCGCAGAGGTGACCCTGATGGTCCTGACCGAGGAAGGATCGGAATGGCAGCAGGGACCGGTGATGAAGACCACATCGGCTCCCCCATCGCGGAAAGCTTCGGCCATCCCCGTTCCCATGAGGCCGCTGGAGCGGTTGGATATGAAACGGACTTCATCGACGAACTCCCTGGTGGGGCCTGATGTCACAATGACCTTCGAACCCTTCCATTGATCGAGCCCGTGAAAGCGTTCGGGGCCGTAAGCCCTTACCTGAGGCGGCAATGGCAGATTTTTCAACCTCGAGCTTTCAGCCATGAATATCGCCTCTATGCGATTGAGCGAATTGCTCAGACAGTCATTCAGGATGTAATAGTCAAAAGAACCTATCCAGCTGATCTCCTCTTCGGCGGCATGGAGTCTATTCCGTACAATGCCGGGGCTGTCGGTGTTCCTGGAAACAAGACGTTTCATCAGGACCGATGGTGACGGAGGAAGCACAAATACAAGTATGCTTCCGGGAAAAACCCTCTTCACCTGTATCGCACCCTGCACATCTATATCCAGGATCACACTCTTCCCGCCTGCCAGCGTCCGTCTGACCCATTCGGCAGAGGTGCCGTATCTTTCTCCGTGTACTTCCGCCCATTCGACAAAGTATCCGTCCGCGAGCCTCTGCTCGAACTCAGCGTCCTCAACGAAGAAGTAGTCCTCCCCGTGAACTTCCTCCCCACGAAGGCTTCTGGTTGTTGTTGAAACAGAGAATCGGGCATCCGGAAAAGTTTTTACGAGGTGGTGCGCGAGTGTTGTTTTGCCTGCACCGGAGGGGCCGGCTATGACGACAAGTATGCCCGGTGCGATCCGGGGCTCACTGCACATTCGCAACCTGCTCCTTCAGGGAGGCCAGAACGTTCTTCATCCTGACAACCCTCCTTGAGAGGTCTGGATCATCACACTTGGAGCCGAGAGTATTAACCTCCCTGTGCATCTCCTGAATGATGAATCCAAGGGTCCGCCCCATGTCGCTGTCATCCCCCTCAAGCGTTTCGACAGCGTGATCAATATGACAGAGAAGCCTGTGAACCTCCTCTGAGACATCCGACCTGTCAGCCAGAATGGCCAGTTCCTGAAGCATCCGTCCCTCATCGATATCAGCACTGCCGATGAGTTTTTCGATCCTGGTGGAAAGTCTCGCGAATCGCTCGCCGACATTGACCTCCTGATCCTCCAGGATAGGTCCGGTCTCCTCCTTCAGAGCGGCAAAGCCATCAGTGAAGACCGGCAGGAGAACCCGTCCCTCCCTGCGCCGACTCTTCTTGAGCTCCTTCAGGCAGATGCGAATGGACTCGTCAAAGGCCTCCTCCAGCTGTTCCAAATCAATATCGGGGGCGCTGGATACTACCGCAACTCCCGGAAGCGCGAGAAGCTCACCAGCCGTCAGGGAACTGTCTACTCCCGGCTCCTTGAAGAGTCTGAGAGCACCATCGATATACTTGCTAAGAACATCCTCATTGAGTACCAGTTCACCCTTGCCGCTGTCGGTCCTGTCCACTCTGACGATAACCTTCACTCGCCCTCTGGTGAAGAGCTTCCTGAGATACGTCTGCACTTTGTCTTCACAGCTGGAGAGCGCCTCGGGAAGACTGATAGAAGGGCTGAGCGTCTTGTGATTCACGGACCTGGCCTCGGTAGTGAGGCTGAATGTTTCTCTGTGAATCGTATTCGTACCGAAACCGGTCATCGATTCCATGACGATCCTTTCGGAATGGTCCGGTTGGACATTGCGGCAGTATTATATACTTTATTGCCGCAGTCGGTGAGACGTATTCAGTTGAATGAGAGAGATGATGGAAGGTGTTTTCCTCAGTACCCAGGTAGATATCCTGGCGAAACAGATAGCTGGAGATAAGTGTATCACTGTCGGCGAACCCTTCCGAGGCGGGTTTTCTCTGGTGTTCAGCAGCGGAACGCTGATCCTCTCAGCGAGACCGGATGCCCCCTCTCTCTGGTGGGAACACTCCTCTGCCGGGCAGGCACCCCTTCCCTCGCCTGCATGGGGACACCATCTGGAGGGAGGCGCTGTCTCCTCAGTCTCGCAGAATGGCGCCGACAGGATTCTGGTGATCCGCATGACCAGCGGTCTTATGTATGGAGCAGGAGAGGTCAGGCTGATCTTCGAGGCTGCAGGCAGGAATGCCAACATCATACTGGTCAGGGACGATGATGAGCGGATACTGGCCTGTCTTCGGAAAGTTCTGTCCGACCGATGCCGATACCGCTCGATCGCGCCGGGCCAGATATATGTTCCACCTCCGCCATCCGGACTCCCTCCAGGTGAATGGAGCACATCGAAAGAGCTCATGGAGGCTCTGTCAGTCGATGCACCTCAGCCAGGTGCGCTCTATCGCCTGCTTGAAGGGGTCGGCCCTGTAACCGCAAGGGCTGTACTGAGTCAGGCGACGATAGACGGCAGAACTCCTCTCGAAGTAGTCTGTGATCTGGAGAAAGCCCTCCTCGAGCATGATTTCAGCCCCTGGATAGGACCGGATGGTCCACTGCCGATAAGACTGGGTCCCGGTGAGCCGATAGAGGATCCAATGGCACCGCCGGGTTCGGTGATGATACAGTCCCGAGGTATCAGGGAAGAGCGACTCGATGAATGGATTGGACAACTGAAGAACTCCCAGACCAGAGTATCGAGGCGTGCCGCGCATCTTGAGAGAGCACTTCAGAAACTGATCCCGGAGGAGAAGCTACGCCTCTGGGCCAGTCTCCTCGTCGCATCCAACCTGCGGACCAGGGGCAGGGATTCCATCGAGCTTGAGGACTGGGAGGGAGCCCTTCACACGATCCCTCTGCGCAAATCACGCTCCCCGGTGGAGAACGCCTCGAGATATTTCAGGAAGGCATCGAATACTGCCATAGAAGAAAAGAATCTCCGGAATCTGCTGTCCAGAGCAAACAAGGAACTGTCCCAGGTCATGATGGAACTCTCGAGAGCGGCGGAACTCCCTCTCGAAGATCTCGAGATACTTCTCTCTGAATCAAAACGGACGGAGCGGAAAAAGAAGGAAGAGCGCGGTCTCCCGCGACCTGTCCTCCTCCGCGGAGGATGGCGCTGTTTCGTCGGGAGGAGCGCCACAGACAACGACAGGATCACCTTCACACTCGGCAGGCGAGGAGATATCTGGTTCCATGCCAGAGGGATACCCGGAGCCCATGTGCTCCTCAAACTGGACGGGAGAATGGAGAATCCTCCGCTGAAGGTGATGCTGGAGGCAGCCGCGCTGGCCGCCAGAGGCAGCGGGGCGCAAAGGGGAGTCCTTCCTGTGGACCACACAATGGTGCAGCATGTCCGGCGAATGAGAAAAGGTAAACCAGGCCAGGTGTTTTATTCCCGGGAGAAGACTATCTTTGTAGACCTGGACAGGCTCCCACCTCGTCAACAGGATACTGAAACTGAAGGACGAACAGCGGAGGTAAAATAAATATGAGAAGCAGATTCAGCGAGAAGCACCTGGAGGTATTCAGAAACGCTTACCTTTTCAGTGATCTCGAGCCCGGTGAACTGGCCCTCTTTCTGGAGAATGCTGACTACTCCGAGTGGCTCCCGAACGATATCATCATCAGAGAAGACGATCCCGGTGAAAGGCTCTACCTGATCCTCTCCGGGAAAGTGAGGGTGACCAAAAAGACCTATGAAAGCATCGAACAGGTTCTCGGCATTCTCGGAAGCGGTGATTTCTTCGGTGAAATGGTCCTGCTGGACAACAAGGGCAGGAGTGCCTCAGTCTATGCTCATAGCAAACTGGAAATGGCTGCAATACCTCACAGCGCGATCAAGAGCATACTTGTCGATAATCCAAGGATCGGCCTGAAGGTCCTTACGGCTTTCTCAGAGGTCCTCTCTCTGAGACTCAGAGAAGCAAATGACAAGCTCCGCTCACTCCCGTTCATAGAGAGAACCTTCTGAGTGCCCTCCGAATTCAGCAGACTAATCACTGAGGCGCTGAAACTTGTAGATAGATGCTACTGCCCGTATTCCGGCTTTCACGTAACAGCGGTGCTGGAGGATTCCGATGGAAGGCTCCACTCGGGTGTCAATGTCGAGAACGCCTCTTATGGACTTTCCCTGTGCGCCGAAAGAAACGCAGTGGTCTCGGCGGTAGCTTCAGGATCGAAGGACTTCACCAGGCTTCTTGTCCACTCTCCGGACGGCGAGCCGGTCCCATGCGGTGCATGCAGAGAGGTCCTGGCGGAATTCTGCTCCGCCTCCTTCCCGATTCTGATCAAAGGACCGGAAGAAGAGAGGATCGTCACGCTGGGTGAACTGCTGCCGGAGAGGTTCGCTCTCCCCTCCCGCAAACGCTGACGGCAGCTACTGGGGACATGCACCGCAGGTGCGTGTCCCCTAAAGGTATGCTCCTATGCGTGTCCCCGATCACTGGATGTAACTCGAGAGCAGTGCGGCGAGTCCGTCAAGGTCTTCCCTGGACTTCGGGAAAGGCAGACCCATGGCGAAAAGTAATGGATACAGCAGCCAGCCGATCGACCTTCGCAGCATCGATACCTCAAAATCAACCGGATCGCAGCAACCCTCACCCGGCACAGGAGGTCTGCGGTCCACGGTCACGACCAGTCTGAGCAGGAAGTGGAGAACAGCCTCGAGCCGACGGTCGGATATCACGGATGGAACATCTCGAAGTGTGTGATGATAGTCGGTCGGTCCAGCACTGAGAAAGAGATATGGCAGCCCCCTGCGCCGGAAATTGCCGTGATCCGAAACATCTCCGACATACTTGTTAAGAGTGGGGACAAGTCTCATCCCATCAAGGTCTTCTGCGGCAGTTTCGATCAGTCCAGGAAGGGATGATCCACTCTCCGAACCGGTGACGAAGAAGAGATCCCTTAAGCAGTTGAAGAACCGTTCAAGTATGGGAACACCGAATGAAAATGGATGACCTATCACATCCAGAACCAGAATGAGGACAGGCACCAGATCCTCCAGGTGTGTCCGGCAGAACAGCTCCGAGCCCATGATATTCGTCCCGAAGAATGGGCGCTCTTCTGCATCGAAGAAGATCGCTATAAGGTCGCGATTCAATCCATGACCTGCGAGTTCGCGGATGGCAGCTAGAATCACTGCGATCGAGGCAGCATTGTCATCGGAGCAGGGAGCATCGATGGCGCTGTCATAATGCGCTCCGAGGATCAGGGGTCTCTCTGAAGATGATCTCCCTCTGATGACCCCGGCCAGATTGACAAGTGTGACTGGTTCCCCGGTGGATGGATGAACAGCATCATGTGATGAATGGAAACAGTCTCCATGGAGCGGCTGGAGACCAGACTCAGCCATGCGACCGGTAAGGTACTCAACGGCCTGGTCATGTCCTGGACCGCTGACCCTGCGGCCTTCAGGGCGGGAGAGAACCTGTATGTCCCTGTTGACTGTACTGATCGTCCCCTTCGGCAGAATCACCGATGGAAGACCGCCAGGACGGGTCCTGTCAGCCTTCACCCAGCAGGGCCAGGGCTTCACCGATAGCCTCATTGACCTGGGCCATATTCTCGGGTGAAAGGGTTATCCCCTTCTTGGTTGGCTTCCAGTCACCTTTGTCGTCCATGTAGTAGATCCTGGCGCCAACATACTGCTTGCCCTGAAATTCAGAGAGGGAGACTCTGATGAGATCGGATCCCTTTTCGATGTCTCTGACGTTCTTTTCCACTTCTCTATCACCTTTCGGATGTACTGTTCCCGATCAGAAGCCCGGTCAGAAGCTGAATCGTACCGCTATACTGTGCTGGCAAGTCTAATCAGTGGAATGTTGTATCGGCAACCCCATGATGAAATTACTACGACCGTCGGGTCAGCCGCATTCGGAGTATCCGCAGTTAAGTGCACAGGCGACACAGCCCGACTCGTACTTGAGCGGTCCGCCGCAGGTGGGGCATGCGCCGGCCAGATTCTCGACAACCTCACCATCGCGAGAGGTGGAGTGAGCTACGGGACCCGGTTCTGCAGTGATTCCCTCCTCCTCCAGTACAGGCTCAATTGACTGGATAACCTCACCAGCGCTGGTAGGGAGAGAATCTACGTTCTCGTTGATATACCACTCCAGTGTCCGTCCGATTGCGTCCGCACATGATAGGATCCTGTTGCCGCCTTGCCAGACAATACGGTGGCAGCTGATGCCCATCAGTTCCCTGACGATCTCGTCCGGCTGTATGTGGGAGCGGAGACAAAGAGAGACAAGTCGGCTGATAGCCTCCGACTGGCTGGCTGCACAGCCCCCCGCTTTGCCCATCTGCGAGAATATCTCAACAGGACCGGATTCATCGTTATTGATGGTGACATAGAGGTTGCCACAGCCCGTCCGTACCCTTCTGGTCACACCGGAGGTGACATCCCCTCTCTCTCTCGGACCAATAGGGACCGAGGGAAGCGGAACATCGAGCGTCTCCTCCCTGGAGGACTTGAGATTGAGGACCTGCTTGTTTCGGCTTTGATCACGGTATACTGTCACACCCTTGCATCCGAGCCTTCGCGAGAGCTTGAAGACCTCTGCAACATCATCCCTGGTGGCATTCTCCGGCAGGTTCACCGTTTTAGAAACGGCGTTGTCAGTGTACTTCTGGAATGCTGCCTGCATTCTGACATGATAAGCTGGAGAGATATCATGAGAAGTCGTGAGGAATCTCTGTACATCCCTTGGAATATCAGGGATGTCCTGACAGCTGCCTTTCTCCGCAACCATTGCGAACAGCTTTTCCGAGGCGAAACCTCTCTCCCTGGCTATCCGCTCGAACTCAGGCACTACTTCATGCAGTTCATCGTTCTCATCCAGCAGATTGCGTCTGGTGAAAGCAAGTGCGAATACCGGCTCTATACCTCCGGAGCAGCCGGCCAGGATACTGATGGATCCCGTCGGTGCAATGGTCGTGACGGTGGCGTTCCTCGGAGCAGGCTGATGCTTCTCATCATAGACGCTGCCCTTGAAATTGGGGAATGCTCCGCGCTCCTCTGCGAGATCGACACTTGCCTTCCTTGCTTTTTCAGCAATGAAGCTCATCAGATCCTCTGCGAAGATCAGAGCCTCCTCGGAATCGTAGGGCTGTCCGAGCCTGAAAAGCAGGTCCGCGAAGCCCATAACTCCGAGACCAATCTTACGGTTGCCTGCCACAACCTCCGCGATCTCTTCAAGAGGATACTTGTTAACCTCAATAACATCATCAAGAAAACGGACCGCCTTCCTGACGGTACGCTCAAGCTTGTTCCAGTTCATCTCCCAGCTGCCGTGCTCCACTTCCTCGACCATGAGCGAGACATTCACCGAACCGAGATTACATGCTTCGTATGGGAGCAGCGGCTGCTCACCGCAGGGATTTGTGGCCTCAATACCGGCAATATGAGGTGTC
>JAOZQW010000025.1:981-5508 GCA_029932015.1 Candidatus Fermentibacteraceae bacterium | reverse complement strand
GAGGTGTCGGGTTGGCATCGTTCATCCTGTCAATGAAGATCACACCCGGCTCACCGGAATTCCATGCGGAATCAACGACAGCATTGAACACTTCCGTTGCATCCCTTGCTCCGACGACCTCGCCTGTTCTGGGATTGATAAGATCGTACTTGGTCCGTCTCTCGACAGCATCCATGAACTTGTCAGTTGCGGCCACCGACAGGTTGAAGTTGTTGAGTTTGTCCATATCCCGCTTGACGTTGATGAATTCCTCTATGTCGGGATGATCTACCCTGAGGACAGCCATGTTGGCACCTCTGCGTACACCACCCTGCTTGACGGTTTCAGTGGCCTGATCAAATACCGTCATGAACGAGAGAGGCCCGCTGGATATCCCTTTCGTCGAGAGAACCGTATCATTCGCAGGTCTGATCCTGGAGAAGGAGAATCCTGTCCCTCCTCCGCTCTTGTGAATGAGGGCTGTGTTCTTCACTGCGGTGAAGATGCTCTCCATGCTGTCCTCCACAGGCAGGACAAAACAGGCGGAGAGCTGTCCCAGCTCCCTCCCGGCATTCATGAGGGTAGGGGAATTGGGAAGAAACTCTTTCCTGGCCATCATCTCATAGAACTCGAGGGTAGTTTTCTCCGTATCACCCCCGAACTCCTTCTCTGCTTCTGCGACGGCGGAAGCAACGCGGAGGAGCATGTCTTTCGGCTCCTCCAGGATCTCACCCGATGTAGAACGCTTCAGGTATCTCTTTCGAAGAACGGTTATTGCATTCTCGGAGAAGAGCGGCTCTAATAGAGGCGGGATATTCCTGAAAACGGAATTGTGTCCCGACGACTGCTCCTCGGTATCGCTCTCCGCGAAAAGATCCTGCTGAAGATGGAGTTCGTCCAACAGCACCCTCCGACCCCTTTACAGGGGTCCATTGACCACGGTTGAATTCAATAGAACCGTGGTAAACAGAATGTTACATCTATACAGGCCCGGCTTCCCCCCACGGACGCACCTCCTGCGAGTCTAGAAAGGCAGCAGTCTGGCACGACAGCTCTAGCTTATCAATATTTTGTACTGAGCGCAAGTGCCTGCCACTACCCGTAGTGTATTTGTCTGGACTATTAGCATTTGCGCCCTTGATATAAATAGAGTATTCTTAATAGGTGTACCGCAGACACGGGAGATGCATGAAAAACGAGGTTGTCAGGAACCAATTCGATGAGGAAGTGCTGCAGCACCTGGACGGTTTGTTCGGGTATGCTCTGCATCTGTGCAGGAATCGTGAGGACGCTTCCGACCTTGTTCAGGAGACCTATGCAAAGGCCCTTAAATCTGCATCCCAGTACTCGCTGGGAACGAATGCAAGGGCATGGTTGTTCGCTATTATGAGGAACACTCACCTGAACGAGATCAGGTCCAGATCCAGAAAGCCGGTCGGGCTTGCAGGTGAGTGGATAGAAGAGCTGACCAGGAAAGATGTCGCTGAGCTTCGGAAGTTCGGACCGGACCCTGAAGCAACTTTCATGGACAGGCTTCTCAGACACGATATCGAGGAGGCGCTGCGTAAATTGCCGGAAACTTTTCGTGAAGCTGTAGTGCTCTGTGATGTGCAGGGATTTTCATATTCGGAGATCGCTTCTACACTCGGGGTTCCAATAGGCACTGTCAGGTCCAGGATACATCGGGGCCGCATGATCCTGCGACACCTGCTGACAGACTGGCAGAAGCATTCGGGGGGGATGGAGACTAATGACCTGTGAAGATGCACATCTTCACATGCACGACTATATCTCCGGGGAGCTTTCACCTGAGATATGCGATGACATGTTTGATCATTTTGAGGCTTGTGAGTACTGCAGGAACCACTTCCATGAAGCGAGGCGGATGGCTGCCGGCATCGGTAATCTGATGCAGAGCACTGCACCTCCTGAACTGCATTCCGCAGTGAGCAGGATCCTCGCGGGGGGCTGATCTCAATCATGCTTCGGGGAAATCAAGTACCGACATTGACCGCGATCGTTCTCCTTCTGCTGCTCCCAGTTCTCTTCAGACGTCCGGGGGTGGTTCCTGTACAGGGAGAAGCTCTCAGGATGCTGATTGAGAACCTGGAGAATATCCGTACTGAGTGGATCGCCAGCGGTGTCAGCATTCCCTTCCTGAGGCTCATAGCTCCTGATCCGGTTCTGCCGGTCCCAGCCTCAGGGCAGCAATCCAACCACTCCCCTCCACTCTGACAATCTGGCCCTGCGACCCTTTTTTCGTTATTACTGACAATCGATATATGTACCACCCTGGTGGGGTACCCGCCCAGAGACCTGAGTGAACGGAGTTATCGAGTTGAGACTTCCATCTGCGAATGTAATGATCTGATGTCGATGCTTAATGCTAATGTAAAGATGAGGCTGATGCTGACGGCCACCGCACTGATGATCCCTGTCGCCCTTCTTTCCTGTGGAGGGGAGATCGAGCCGGTATCGGACACCTCCGCGGATGTTGTGCCGGATGCCCCTGCAAACGTGCTCATCCCCGGAACGATCACCGGCCCATCCGGTGATACTCTATCAGCTGTGCAGGGGGAAAGAGTCCTCATCTATTTCTGGATTCCTCTGAACCTTGAAGCTGAGCTGGAGGTGGATCTCATCTACCTTGCATCGATAACCGACAATGATCTTCGCGTCTGCCCTGTGCAACCGGATCCGGACTCAAGAAATCTGGCTCAGACACTCGTGAATAATCTTGGTATCTCCCTCACTGTTTATCTGGCCGATCAAGAGGCGATATCATCACTGGACGCCTCCATGCTGCCCTCAGCAGTACTACTCTCCCCCGGAGGGGTCAGGACGGAGGAATTCGGTTTTGGTGCGCCGGCCAGGCTTCTGGCAGCTCCCTGACCGCTTTTATGAAGGACCTCTTCATTGTTTCAGATCTGCATCTCCATCCAGAGCCGATTGAACATCCCGGCAGGGAGTCCTTTATCGAGTTCCTCTCATTTCTGAGCAATAGGACGGAATCAGGAGAGCTCTGGATACTCGGAGACCTCTTTGACTTCTGGTTCGAGTACCGTTCTGTCGTTCCAGCGGGATACTCCAGGGTCCTTGCGTCACTTCGCACTCTTTCCTCGATTGGATGGGATGTACATTTTCTGCCCGGCAATCATGACTTCTGGGTAGGCAGACATTTCAGAACGGCCACCGGGGCGATCGTTCACTCGGAGCAGATAGTTGAGGTCGATCTGAACGGCCGCCCGTCCGCACTCGCACACGGAGACGGTCTCGGCAGAGGTGATCTCGGATACCGGCTGATAAAACCTTTCCTCCGATGCGGTCTCAGCCGAATACTCTTCGGTCTTCTCCATCCCGACCTGGGGGCTTTCCTGGCGAAGGCATTCTCCGGCACCAGCAGGAGAGTACTCAGGAGGGAAGCAGACTCCATCCCCTCAGGTCTTGCTAACTGGGTCGACGATCGTCTGAGTAGCGGAACTGAGATTGTCGTGACAGGTCATACACATGTGGATTCGATCATCCGTCGAAATACCGGACTGCATGTCTCACTTGGCGACTGGCTCGTGCGGATGACATACTGCATCATACCGGGTGACGGGGGTGAACCCGTTCTCGAAACCTGGACCGGATGTCCGATGGTGATGGCTCAGAAGAACGGGGAGCAGGGAGAGGGGTCTGCTGGCGATGAGTGAGAGCACAGATACCGGGCAGTATCTCGTTTCAATCGTAGTACCGGCCTTCAACGAGGCTGATTCGCTCAGAGAGCTGTTCCGTGAAACAGCTGATGCCTTCGGTTCTGCGCCCTTCGAGATGATCATCGTTGACGATGGGAGCTCGGACGGCACCTGGAGTGAGATACTTGCGCTGGGAAAGGACCCCCGGGTCAGGGGTGTCAGGCTGAGTTCGAATCAGGGCAAGGCTGCTGCGCTCGCAGCAGGTTTCCTCTCGAGCAGGGGCGACTGGATCGCAACACTGGATGCGGACCTCCAGGACGACCCCGCTGAAATACTTCCGATGATCGCGCTAGCCCTAGAGCAGGACCTCGACCTTATAAGCGGCTGGAAGCAGAAGCGAAAGGATCCGGCAGGCAAGCGTCTCCCATCCAGACTATTCAATTTCGTTGTCAGACTGTCGACGGGAGTCCGCCTGCATGATTTCAACTGCGGTCTGAAGGTCTATAGACGAAGAGTGGTGGATGGAATCGAGCTGTACGGAGAGATGCACAGGTACACACCGGTCCTGGCCTCACAGCAGGGCTTCAAGGTCGGTGAGAAGAGCGTCAACCACAGACCCAGGCAGTTCGGCCACACGAAGTATGGTGCTGCCAGATACTTCCGCGGTTTTTCGGATCTGCTGACAGTGCTTTTTCTCCACAGATACTCATACAGGCCCCTTCATTTCTTCGGAGGGATCGGCACCATCCTGTCCCTGATCGGATTCTTCATCTCAGCATATATGACGGTGCTCTGGTTCGCTGGTGAATCCATCGGCACAAGGCCCCTTCTCCTTCTTGGAGTGCTTCTCCTTGTTGTCGGCTTCCAGTTT
>JAOZQW010000025.1:0-971 GCA_029932015.1 Candidatus Fermentibacteraceae bacterium | reverse complement strand
TCTGCTGAAACTCTCGAGCAGGAAGCCTTTTACAATAGCTGAGCAGATGCCTGACAATTCGAGCGGCACCGGCGGGGGAGAATGAAAACGGCCGTTATCGGCCCTTTCCCTCCCTACAGGGGGGGTATTGCCCAGTTCTCCAACCGGCTTCTCTCCGCCCTTCGTGAGATATCTTCGGAGGATGATGTGTCCGCTATCTCCTACAAGAGGCTTTACCCCTCATTCCTCTTTCCGGGTAAGAGCCAGTTCGAGTCGGAATCTTCTTCTAGCAGTGCTGCAGCCAGCTCAGAACAGCTCATCGACTCCTCTCTCCCGCTTAAATGGCCCATTACGAGGAAGCAGCTCAGACTCAGGGAGCTTGACAGGATGATAGTCCAGTGGTGGCATCCTTTCTTCGCTCCCTCTCTCCTCCATTCCCTTCCAAACGATACCGGCATCAGAACAGCTGCTGTCTGTCACAATGTTTTTCCTCATGAACATTTCCCGATGGGCAGATTTCTCGCGCGAAGGTTCCTCTCGCGAATGGATCTCCTCGTTGTCCACAGCGAAAGCGATATGGAGCAGGCAAGAAATATCTCCCCGGATATTCCGGTTCTCAGGCTCTATCATCCGCTCTACGACCAGTATCTCGATGATTCGGTGGACAGAACTGCATCCAGACGCCAGCTCGGTTTCGAGGATTCCGACCGTGTTGTCCTGTTCTTCGGTCTCATACGTCCGTACAAGGGGCTCGTTGACCTGATAGATGCCGTTTCGATCCTTCCCGCTAACGTTAAACTCCTCATCGCAGGTGAATGCTACTCGGATAGCAGGGAGATATCTCAAAGGATAGTATCTGCCGGTCTTCTCGATAGAGTTCAGTGGATCAACAGCTTCATTCCCGACGCTGATGTTGCCGCACTCTTCAGCGCGGCTGATGTGGTCGCACTCCCATACCGGAGTGCAACTCAAAGCGGTGTCGCCCAGATAGC
>JAOZQW010000024.1:12600-13801 GCA_029932015.1 Candidatus Fermentibacteraceae bacterium | reverse complement strand
TCTCTCTCTGAACCTGACCCCCGGTCTCATTCTGGGAGACAGCCCATTTCCGGATGGGTTCGCGGGGTATACGGCAGGAGCCTCGGTCATGCAGGATGGCTGGGTGGGGCTTTCTGCGGATGTGGATGTAACAAGGAACTTCAATAATGATTACGATACTGTTCTGCGCCTCGGGATCGATTTTGGTTCGATACCGGGACTCTGTATGACCGCCGCAGCGGGAACCGCAGGTGCGGTGGCCAGCTGGCTGAACAGCATGGACTGAGAAAGGACCTTACCGGATGAGCGATATCGCCACCACTGATTATTACCGTATGACTGCTACTGAAGCCCTCGAGTCGCTCGGGTCCGGCCTGAAAGGATTACCCAGAGAGAAAGCCGATAAGGTGAGGGCGGAGGTCGGTCCGAATGAGATAGTCTCTGATGTCTCTGTCCCCAGATGGGTGATCTTTCTCAGGCAGTTCCGGGAACTGCTCGTACTGGTTCTGATAGCAGCGGGCATCATATCTCTGGCTATCGGGAGCTACAGCGACGGGGCAGTGATGTTCGTCATTGTCTTTATCAACGCCATCATCGGGTTTATACAGGAGTACAAGACCGGTAAGATACTGGAGAAGCTCAAGGAGCTCATAAAGTCACCTGCCAAGGTGATGTATGATGGTGAATTGCATGAACTTCAGCAGTCAGCGCTTGTACCCGGAGACATCGTGCATGTCGAAGCAGGGGACAGACTGCCCGCTGATCTGAGGATACTGGAGTCGTACGATCTGAGGACCGTCGAATTCTCCCTGACCGGGGAGTCCATGCCTCAGGGCAAGAACAGCGCCTCCATCGATGAGGAAAGCATCCTCGCCGACCGCGAGAACATGGCCTTCATGGGAACCACTGTTGCGGCTGGTGATGCGCTTGGACTTGTTGTCCGCACCGGTATGGCGACCGAGATGGGTCGGATCGCTGGTATGACCCAGAGTACCAAGACGGTGGAATCCCCGCTCCAGAAAGAGCTGGGAGTTCTGGCTAAATGGCTCACATTGATCGTTGTCGCGTTAAGTGCGATTCTCTTCGGAGTGGCGCTCTGGCAGGGCTTCACCCTTCTGACCAGTCTCATCCTTGCCCTCGGTGTAGCTGTTGCATCCGTGCCCCAGGCGCTTCCTGCGCAGGTCACGGTTGCTCTCACTGGCGACGTAGGCGATGTGAAAGT
>JAOZQW010000024.1:0-12590 GCA_029932015.1 Candidatus Fermentibacteraceae bacterium | reverse complement strand
TCTCACTGCTGCCAGCAAACGCCTGGCGGACAGGTTCGCAGTAGTCAAGAACCTTCCCTCTGTGGAGACCCTTGGTTCAACTACGGTGATATGCACCGATAAGACAGGTACTCTCACCAAGAACGAGATGACCGTTACAAGGGTCTGGTTCGACGAGGAGGAGTACAGTCTCTCCGGTATCGGCTACAAACCTGAAGGGAGTCTGCTGAACTCCAGCGGTGATGTCGTGGACCAGAAAGGTATCGACTACATCGAAATAATGATGGATGCTGGAACGATGGCCTCCAATGCCGAGATACATGCGCCGGATGAAGATCACAAGAGCTGGTATCCGATTGGTGATCCTACGGAGGCCGCCCTGGTGACCCTCTCCACGAAGCTGGGTACGCGTAGTCCGATCGAGGACGAGGAGAACCCTGAGCTTCACGAGTTCCCCTTCGATTCCGAGAGAAAGAGGATGAGTTCGATAAGGCAGTTCGGTGACCGGAAGGAACTTGCCATGAAGGGCGCTCCTGACAGCGTTCTCTCCATTTCGAAGTTCATTTACAAAAATGGGAAAGCGGTTCCTATGACCGAGGAGGATCTCCAGCGTATAGCGGAGATCAACGAGAAATTCTCGAAACAGGCCCTCCGGGTACTTGCCATCGCCTTCCGGCCCCTCTCGCCTGACGGAGAGGATTACGTACTTGAAGAGGTGGAGAAGGATGTAGTTTTCCTCGGCCTGGTCGGCATGACCGATCCGCCGAAGGAGGGAGTCAGGGAAGCCATTGCAGCCTGCCGGGAAGCTAAGATAAAGGTACTCATAATGACCGGAGACCATTCCATTACAGCACAGGCTGTGGGCAGGGAGATTGGCCTTTCCGAGGATGGGGAAGTCGAGGTCTTTACCGGTGTCCAGCTGACAGATATGCCGGATGAGGAACTTGCTCGTATCCTCTTCCTCGACGAACCAGTGATCTTTTCCCGCGTCAATCCTGAGCACAAGCTGCGCATAGTCGAACTGCTTATGGAGCGGGAGCAGGTAGTAGCGGTGACAGGTGATGGAGTGAACGATGCTCCCGCTCTGAAACGTGCTGACATTGGCGTAGCCATGGGGATTACCGGGACCGATGTCGCCAAGGAGGCAGCTGAGCTGATCCTCCTTGATGACAGCTTCCCCACTCTCGTTGAGGCTGTCAGAGAGGGCAGGACCATCTACGATAATCTCAAGAAGACCGTTCTTGCCTCGATGACCACCAATGCCGCCGAGTTGGTTGTCGTTATTCTTGGTCTCATAGGCGTTGCCATGGGGGACTGGGCGATACCGATACTTGCCATTCAGATACTGGCCATCGACCTCCTGGCGGAGGTGATGCCTCTGACCTGCCTCACATTCGATCCGTCCGTTCCGGGTGTGATGGAGCAGGGTCCAAGAGACCAGCATGTGCACATAATGAACAGGGGCAGCACTATGGAGGTGCTCTTCCTGGGTGCGCTCATTGGTCTTCTCGCCTTTGGAAACTACGCCTTCTACATGTTCAGGGAGGGGCTGACCTTCCTGTCCAGTGATGTCGAACCGCTACAGAATATCCATTATCTGAGGGCAACCACACTTTCCTACCTTACGATCGCATTCTGCCAGTTCGCGAATGTGCTCTCCAGACGCTTCCGGCTTCAGTCGGTATTCGGTGGTCGTTTCTTCACGAACAAAATACTCCTATGGTCCATCATTGGTTCGATCGGACTGATCATGACAGCCATCTACACACCTGCCATCAGCCGCTTCCTCTACTTCGCCGGCCCCAGGCCTGTGGACTGGCTCTGCGTCTTCGGCTCCGCCGGAATCTTCCTTGGGGCTTACGAGGTGATGAAGGGATTCAAGAGAGCGAGGTTCAGGAGAAAGGGCAGCGATGCCTGAAATCTACATCGATGGTGATGGATGTCCGGTTAAACGGGAAGTCTATAAGGTAGCCTCCAGATATGGTTTGAAGGTGAAAGTAGTATCCAACTCCTGGATGCGCATCCCCGATTCGAACCGCATTGAACTTATTGTTGTCGAGAGCGGCGCAGATGTCGCGGACGACTGGATAGCTGAGCATGTCATGGAGAACGATATCGTCATTTCAGGCGATATCCCTCTTGCACACCGGTGTCTTGCCAGAGGCGCTCATGTCATTGGCAATACAGGACGGCCCTTCACCCCTGACAACATCGGGAACGCACTCTCCATGCGTGATCTGCTGGCGGACCTGCGTGAGCAGGGTGTGATGACCGGAGGTCCAAAGCCTTTCTCAAAGAAGGACAGGTCGAAGTTCCTGCAGGCGCTTGATGAGACGATAGTGAAGATTCGCCGGGGTTCTTCCAGATAATAGCAGGAGACTGAAGGAGGACTGATATGCCGAAGCTGTTCAGGACAGATATTGCATCCGATGCGGAAGTGAAGGTGTTTGTCACCGATATCCGCTCAGAGGCTGATCTCGTAGCCTACATTACCCAGAGCCAATGGGAGGCAACCGAGGGACCGATCTGGTGCTACACCGAGATCAGGAGCGATGCCGATAAGGTTGTCTTCTTCGCTGACGGAGCATGGGATGCCGATCTGACAGTATTCTTCACCGATGTGCAGAGCGATGCATGCTGGCAGGATCAGGGCAAGTCAGGGCTCATCTGACGCGGTAAACGCCCCTGGATCCGTGTGAATTCAGTGCGATGGGTAATGGAGTTGGCTAGTGATTCCTTCGGGCTTGCTGAAGCCCCTTTTGGCACTCACTCCCGATGTTGTGTTATCTTGTATGCAGTGTATTGCAGAAGACGGAGTATTTCGATTCCTATCCGATGGAGGTGGACTATGTCGATTATGCTGCTGTGTACAATGATCGTGCTCGGACAGCCAGGGGGTATCGTCACAATGCGGGATATGGAGACTCCTCCGGACGAGGCCATGGTCGCGAATGTGGCCAGCTGTTTTTATGATGCGGTCGGATTTCTCCAGAAGGCACCTGCAACACCCGGAGAGTACTCATCCCTTCTGCTTGAGGCAAAGGAGATACTCGAAGGTATTGGCATCAGGCTCGGGGAGGGTGATTTTCTGGCCCTGCAGTGGAGCGATGACAGTCTTCATGTGATTACTCCTTCAGGATTCCTGATCGAGTGTTCGCTCATCTCCGAGGAGCATGATTCCTCTGAAGATGGCTCTTCATACTTCATGACCTATGCCTTCAGCGTCCTCGATGAAGGTCTGGCTGATTCAGTAACAGTGGAGCTTTCGATCTGACCCCCCGGAAGAAGAGAAACCCGAAGAGCAGCGGCAGGAAACAGTTTCCGGCCTGGCTTAGCGCAACGCTTTCTGTCGGAGGATTGCTGGCAAGCGGGATTAACCTGGGGATTATGAGGTGTTCCGGAGCCGGATTCGGCGGAATACTCAAAGCCGCAGCCTATTTCATCTTCGGGCTCATGATGCTCCGAGCAGCACTCTGCGGCGGGGATGGTGGAGAGAAGAACGAAAGAGAATAGCGATGAGTCCGGAGGATGAGCGATCATTCTATGTCCATGATCTTCGGGAACTCGAACGATTCCTGAGACTTGACCCGGAGCTGAATATCTACGGTATCGGTGACCTGGATCCTTTCTTCCTTCCCAATACGTGCTGGCTCGCCCGTAGGACCTCTGGAGTCATTGATGCGGCGGTACTCATATACAGCGGTCCCGGCTGCCCCACTGTCATCTGTCTTTCAAGGGATACTGCTCCTGCAGCTGCTCTCCTGCGTTCTGTTGACTGTCTGCTGCCAAGGCGTTTTCACGCCCATCTGAGCCCCGGTCTGGGGGAGAGCTTCGGAGCTGGATGGAGGATCGATGGCGCAGGCGACTATCTGCGCATGGCTCTCAGGGACAGAGCAGCTCTTATCGGACTCGATACTTCTCCTGCGGAGGAACTCAGTCCTGAAGACGCGGATGGGCTTCTTGAATTCTACCGACAGAGCTATCCGGAGAACTGGTTCGACCCGCGGATGCTGGAGACAGGTCATTATTTCGGAGTCCGGCAGGATGGCATGATCGTCAGTGCAGGCGGCATACATGTTGTCTCAGAGAAATTCAGGGTCGCAACGCTAGGCAACATAGCTACAATGCCTGAGTACAGGGGCAGGGGCTTCGGCAGTGCGGTGACTGGAGCGGTCTGTGCATCGCTCATGGAGGGTTCTGAGCATATCGGTCTCAATGTCAGGGCGGCCAATATCCCTGCCATATCATGTTACAGAAGACTGGGCTTTGAGACCGTGGCTCTATTCGGTGAATTCGATCTCATGGCTGTGAACAGGGTCGAGATGGAGGATTGATGATGTATGCTATCGAGGATGTCGGACCAGAGACCTTGGACATATTCCTCCGCTGCCTTCATGTCGAGGAGCCGCCTGATCCTGTGATGATGGATCTGAGGGCTGAATGGCACCATCGGATGAAGGAGCACGGTCTCCGGGCGAAGGTACTCAGGCAGGATGACGGTCAGATCGCCGGAATGTTCCAGTATATCCCCATCGAGCATTCGAATTATCTTGGCGAGGGGCTCATGGCGATCCTCTGCATGTGGGTGCACGGATACGACCATTACATCGGCGATGTTCAGGGGAGAGGTATGGGAAGGCTCATGCTCGAGGAGGTCGAGAGAGATTCACGAGCCTCCGGTTTCAAGGGTGTGGCTGTCTGGGGCAAGGACTTCCCATATTGGAATCCGATCTCTTTCTATGAGCATATGGGGTATGAGCGAGTCGACCAAAGTGGGCAGGATGTGCTGGCCTGGAAGAGGTTTACGCCTGATGCATTGCCGCCGCAGTTTCCGAGGCAGAAGAAGGACCTGCCTGATACCCCACGCAAGGTGAATCTGGCAGTCTTCGACAGCGGCTGGTGCGGCGGCGGGGTCTACTTCAGAAATGTCGTTGTTGCGAATGCGGTGAAGGGGCTTGATGACAAGATCGATCTTCTGAATGTGGATACTTCGGACAGGGCTCTCCTCGATGAATGGGGGATATCCTCAGGTCTGTATATCGATGGGGAGCCTTTTGGACAGGACGGCCCACCTCTCAACGCAGAGAAACTCAGGGCTGTAATACTGGCCAGGTATGCAGTACTGGAGGAAGAGGATAGATGAATTTCCAACTAAGTAGTTCTCTGATCCAGACCTGACCGAGGACTGAGCTGAGGGGGGATCCGTTTACGGACAGTTCTCAGTTAAGGGAAGTACTCGGAAGTGGTCCCATGAGTTTGCATGCTTCTGCGAACTCCTCACTGAGTTCCGAAACAAGTTCCCGAACAGAGATAATGCTCTCGACACGATACGCGTTGGCTCCGGCAAAGGCGAAGCCCTCCTCGAGATCCCCCATCTTTGCGCTGTTCAGAGCTTTGCCGATGCAGTAAGGGGCGTTCACGACATCGCATGTCCTCAGGCATCGCCATGGACACTCGAATGGTCGTTTTTCGCCATGCTCGACATCGACAAGAAGGTTGCTGCGTATCGCTCTTCCGGGCAATCCGACCGGGCTTTCGATGAGAATTATGTCCTCTTCAGTACACTCGACGTATGCTTCTTTAAAGTTCAGATGAGCATCGCACTCATGGGTCGCAACGAACCGGGTTCCCATCTTTACGCCGGATGCGCCCCTGGCCATGATCCTGTAGATATCCGCCCCGGTGTAGATGCCCCCTGCAGCGATGACAGGTATCTTGCGGCCGTACTTCTGCTCGAAAGGCTCAACCACCTTGAGAACATCATCGAGAATGCTCTCGAGAGTGAGGCTGTCATCCTCCAGTTCCTCCATGGTAAAACCAAGATGTCCACCCGCAAGAGGTCCCTCCAGCGCGAATGTATCAGGGATGCGGTTGAAATACCTGTCCCATGTCCTGAGGATCATGTTCGCACCCTTGGCTGAGGAGATGATAGGGGCAAACTTCGTCCCGCAGTTCTGGAACTGGTCGAGTGTTATCGTAGTAGGCAGCCTGAGAGGGAGACCCGCGCCGATGAAGATGACATCGATCTTCTCCTCGATAGAGACTCTGAGCATGTCATCATAGTCGGAAAGAGCCATCATGATGTTGACTCCGAGAAGACCTTTCGTCATCTCCCGAGCCTTACGGATCTCTTTCTGAAGACCTCTTATATCAGCAGCCTTGAGATCCTGCATGAAATCCGGCTCTACGCGGCCGATGCCGGCTGTGGAAATTACACCGATGCCCCCCTCATCCGCTACGGCGGAAGCCAGTCCCGAGAGGGAGATCCCAACGCCCATTCCACCCTGTACAATAGGCAGCTGAGCTTCCAGATCACCGATCTTCAGGGAGGGCATCTCGTTCCTGAGCATTCATAGACCTCCATGCATTCGTGTAAGACTGAATAATAACGAAAATCAGGGAAGCATGTTAACCATAGGAATCCGGTCGGACATCATTCAGATGTGTGAGGATGATAAGGAAACAATACAATCATTTATCCTGCGGGAACAGACGGCAGCAGAAGCTCCTTGAGTACACGATTGCTGAGTATTGCGCAAACTCCTGTCCGGCTTGCAGAATCTGTCGCCTAGAGTTATTAACAAATATGCAAGTGTATGCCCCGTTTGGCAATATTGGAGGCGATCACAGATGAGTGATCAAACCAAATCCAGGAATGAATTACTGAAGGACCTCAGGAAGCTCCGCAAGCAGGTGTCTGACCTGAAACAGGGAGCTGATACTTCTGCGAGCAGCCAGACTGAGAAGAAAGTCAAACTTAGTGAGGAGCGATTCAGGGGGCTGTTCGAGAGCATGAGCAGCGGTGTGGCCATCTACGAAGCGGTCGATGACGGCAGGGATTTCGTCTTCGTCGATTTCAATCATGCAGGTGAGATGATTGAGGATGTCCAAAAGGCGGATGTGATCGGCAGGCGTGTTACCGATGCCTTTCCCGGGGTTGAGGAATTCGGACTCCTCGATGTACTTCGCCGAGTCTGGCGTACAGGGCAGTCTGAGATACATCCTGTATCAAACTACGTGGATGACCGGATTCGGGGCTGGCGGGAGAACAGGGTCACGCGATTGGCTTGCGGAGAAATTGTAGTTGTATATGACGACATGACTTCCCAGAAGCAGGCAGAACAGGCATTGCTTGAATCTGAAGCGAGATTCCGTGCCCTATATAACAGGTCTCCTGATATGTACGTCTCAGTCTCTCCTGTAGATGCCACTATTCTGTTATGCAACCGCACACTTCTGGAGAGTACCGGCTATTCGAAGGAAGAGGTCATTGGCTCGTCCATATTCAAAATGTACCATGACGACTGCATGGACGAGGTGAAGAAGGCATTTCATCAGTTCGTTCAAACTGGTGCTATTCAGGATCGGGAGTTGTTCCTGAAAAGAAAAGATGGCAGCAAGATAGATGTAAGTCTCAATGTTAATGCAATTAGAGATGATGCAGGAAACATACTGTATTCCATATCCTCCTGGAGGGATATCACCGAGCGCAAGCGGATGGAGAGGGAACTCGAAGAGAAGGAGCGATACTATCGCACGCTGCTTCATAGTCTGCATGAGGATATTCTTGTCATAGATCGTGACTACAGGATCATGGATGTGAACAACTCATTCGTACAGACAACTGGACACTCTCGCAAGGAAGCGGTCGGACAATCCTGCTTCAAGGTTCTCTATAGGAACGATGCACCATGCAGCGAATTAGGGTTTGATTGCTGGTTGTCTGAAGTATTCGATTCCGGCGAAGCGTCTCAGATCACGAAGGTGTATAAGCGTAAAGATGGTTCTGACGTAAATGTTGATGTTCTCCTGTCACCGATGAAGGATGCGCACGGGAATGTCACGTATGTGATAGAGGCAATGCGTGATATCTCGGACATCGTGGCGGGGCAGAAGGAGCGGGAGCGACTTCTTCAGACCGCGAATGAGCGTATGAAGGAGCTGAACTGTGCTTTCGGGATAATTGAATCGATTCGTTCTCGCGAGAATATAGAACAGATCTTTAATGATGCCGTGAATTTAATGCCCGCTGCCTGGCAGTACCCTGAGATCACTCGAGTCAGGATACAGTTCGACGATCTGTATTATGCATCGCAGGCGTTCGAGGAGAGCGAGTTTCGACAGAGTGCGGATATCACTGTCTCAGGTAAACTGCGTGGAACGGTTGAAGTGTTCTACCTTGAGGAATGTCCCGAGGCTGATGAAGGTCCCTTCCTGAAAGAGGAGTGCGACCTCATCGATAGCATCGCCGGTACTCTGAGTGAAGCCATTGAACACAAGCAGGTTCAGAGTGAGCGAGAGCGGCTGACGACAGCCATTGAGCAGTTAGCGGAAGCCATTGTGATCACAGATGCCAATGCAGCAATTCAGTATGTCAATCCTGCTTTCGAGCAGATCACCGGTTACACACGGATAGAGGCTGAAGGCCTGAATCCAAGAATACTGCAGAGCGGTGAGCAGGATAATGCTTTCTACAGGAAAATGTGGAATGCACTCAAGCGCGGCGAAAGCTGGACCGGCCGTTTCATCAACCGGAAGAAGGACGGTACGTATTACACTGAGAATGCTGTGATCACGCCAGTGAGTGATGACTCCGGTAATACAGTGAATTACGTTGCGGTCAAGCGGGATATCACAAAGGAGATCGGGCTTGAAGACCAGCTGCGCCAGGCCCAGAAGATGGAAGCGATCGGGCAGCTGGCCGGTGGGGTGGCACACGATTTCAACAACATCCTGCAGGGAATGTTCGGCTCGATCATGTTTGCTCAGGAGGGTCTGGAGCCTGACGACAAGCGGTACAGGGATATCGAGGATATTCAGAAAGGTGCGGAGAGGGCTGCTACTCTTACCCGTCAGCTGTTGAGCTTCAGCCGTAGACAGGTAATGCAGCCAAGCAACATCGATATGAACGATGTTATTGCCGGACTCCTGAAGATGATCCGCCGGGTTATCGGCGAGCACATCGAACTCGAGTTTATATCCGGTAACCAGCTCAGCGCGGTACATGCAGATAAGGGGCAGATGGAGCAGGTTGTGCTGAACCTGTGCGTCAACGCGAGGGATGCGATGCCTGAAGGAGGCAGATTGACCCTCGAGACTCAGAATGTTCTGGTCAACGATGAGTACATCGAGACACACCCCCTTGCCAGGCATGGCCGGTATGTTCTTGTCAGCGTGATCGACACCGGTCTGGGCATGGATAAGGAGACGATCGCCAGAGTGTTCGAGCCGTTCTTCACCACCAAGGAGGTCGGCAAAGGCACCGGATTGGGCCTATCCATGGTCCACGGGATAATCAATCAGCATGGTGGCTTCATTCACGCATATAGCGAGGTCGGCCGGGGGACTATATTCAAGGTCTACATGCCGATGATCGAGCAGTCAGCTTCCGAGATACCCAATTCGATCGAGATGTCTGCAACCGGAGGTTCGGAAACAATCCTCGTGGCTGAAGATGACGAGACCGTACTGGCATTGGCGGCTCGGGTCCTGGAGCAGGCAGGGTACTCGGTTCTCACCGCTCTGGACGGTGAGGAGGGACTTGCTCTATTCGAAGAGAATGCCGATGAGATCGACATGGTTCTTATAGATGTTGTAATGCCGAAGCTGAGCGGGAAGCAGATGTATTCCCGAATAAGTCAGCTGAAACCGGATCTGCCTGTTCTGTTCAGCAGCGGTTACAGCAGCAACGCCATCCACACGAGTTTTGTGCTTGACGAAGGGATAGAGCTCATCCCCAAACCATACGATCCAGCCACTCTGCTCAGGAGAGTGCGCAAGTCACTGGATGCTGCAAATGGATCGACTGATGACGAGGTTCAGGATGCACCTGATGAACCGACCGAGGCTCTGACCACTGGCCGCATACTCGTCGTTGATGATGATGAAGTGGTTCGCAATGTGTTCAGGAGAACACTGGAGGAGACCGGTTATGAGATCACCGAAGCTCCAAACGGGAAGGTTGCCTGCAGACTATACCGGAAGGAGCCATTTGATCTCATCATCCTTGATATCGTCATGCCGGAGAAAGAGGGGCTGGAGACTATACAGGATCTCCGGCGGGATTTTCCGGATGTGAAGATAATCGCCGTCTCCGGTGGCGGTCGTGTCGATGCAGTGGATTACCTGAACATTGCGCGGCAGTTGGGCGCCTTGCGTGCCCTGGAGAAGCCGATCAGTTCCCGGCAGCTATTGGAAACTATCAGTGCCGTAATAAGTTAACCCTGATGAGAAGAGCGTTGGTTTGTCGGGATCCTATGAAAGCAGGTACAGGCATAAGGGGCTCTACTGGGGAACCGGACACTCCATGCTATGCGAGAAGGTTCTCGAACTGCACCCTCCTGATGGAGCAGTGAAACTACTTGATGTCGGGTGTGGTGAGGGGAGGAACTCCCTGTTCTTCGCCACCCACGGATACGATGTAACTGCTTTTGATATCTCACCTGCCGGAGTGGATAAAGCCCTTCAGCTTGCTGGAAAAGCAGGACTGCCGCTTGATGTCTTTGTGGGGGATCTTACAGAATTCAGGCCTCAGGAACAGTTCGATATCATCTTCTCAACAGGGGTGCTTCAGTATATCCCGGAAGAGCTTATTCCTGAGATCATTGGATCCTACATGGAGCACACCAGCATCGGAGGGATAAACGCTCACTCGGTTCTCCTGGAGAAACCCTTTATACCATCGGCTCCCGATGGTGAACCCGACAGCAGACTCTGGCGGTCTGGTGAAGTCTTCTCCCTGTACGCCGACTGGCGGGTCGAGTACTGCTGTGAGGAAATATTCGAGTGCCTCTCGGGAAGTATACCGCACGAGCATGCCGTGAACAGGATCATCGCCTGTCGAATACGGTGACATGATACTTAATTGCCATTAAGGGGACACCATCCCAGTGCAAGTGAGAAGCCGGAACCATCCACCAGCAACGGTGTGCATGGTACGGCCATTCACGTAAAGTGTTGGTGTCCCCGTAATAATAGATAAGTGTTGTGTCCCCATAATTGAGGGGCGGGACATGGTATCCCGCCCCGTATCTATTCGGAATCGGTTCCGACTCCGCTGAGTACTACCTGTTCACAACCACGTTGGTGATGCCGCTCCAGTCAGCGGTCCTGACCATAACGTGGTAGATGCCCGAGGGTACCGTACTGCCACTGGCATCCCTGAGATCCCAGTTGAGAGTATGGCTGCCTGCGGTCATCTCTTCGGAAGCAAGCGTGGTGACAACTCTGCCGGTTATATCGTAGACCATGATGCTGGTCATCCCGGAGGTTGCGGTACTGAAGGGGATGGCTGCCGTGGTCATGGCCGGGCTCGGGTAGACGCTTCCTACTTCGTTGATGAATTCAACGCCGCCGGACTCCTCCTCGATGCCGGTGAGGCTGACGGTGATGAAGCGCTGGATTGGTCTGTGGTCCCTGGCGGTAACGATCGTGCTGATGGTGCCACTTGTGGTTGGATTGACGTTGAGTGTGACCATACCGCTGCCGTTGGTGGTTCCGACCTCGTATACCTGACCACCCTGCCAGCCGCCCTTCTTCATGCAGACAGTGGCGCCGCTCACGGGTGAACCGCCTGATGTGATCGTAACAGTGACGTCACCCGGGCCGTAGATGATAGTGGGGTAATCGATGGAGAGAATGGCTGCCTCGTTGGTGAACCACATTGGCATTTCAGGATCGCCGAAGAGGTTGTACTCCTTGACGCACCAGTCAATTACCTCATCACTCGGAGGACACATCTCATCGTTACCCATTTGATGTGCCACACCAAGTCTGTACTGGTCGTCATTCCACATCACATCATAGAAATACCTCGAGAGTATCTCGCTTGCGCCATAGCCAGGACTAGAGGGACTGCCCCACCCGTATCTGGCATTGAAGGCGCCGAAGCCTCCTCCGTTGGGCGAGGCCAGCCAGGCGTCACCCATACACTCGTAGCCGTCCAGATGGCCGATGAGACATGAGATGGAGTTCCAGATTGCGGGAAGGCCGCCGGTCGAGATGTTGGTCAGAGCCATCATGTTCCCGGTTGTATACATTCCACCTGGAAGTGAGAAATAAGTCTGTGAGCCATGGCTTGCGTGGTATACATGATGCGGCCTGGCGTTGATCATGGCCTGGGTAATGGATACGCTGTTAAGGCCCCCGGAGTCGTAGCACTTCTCCTCTTCCCAGCCGGATGAGGGGACTATGGGGGAGATGAGTTCAGCGCCTGCAGAGCCGTAGCACCAGTACGGTGAGCCCCAGAGCAGCTCTGTAGTGTAGCCGATACGCATCTCTCTGGGAGCTGTCTCGAAGTAGTCAGTGCCGGGGACGCATTCGTAAGTAAACACTTTGTTGTTGAAGAGCAAAGCCTCGGAGGCCGAGTTTACGCTGGCTCTGCCTGTCCAGAGGTCAGGATGGTAGTCAACCTGGTCGATACCGAATTGACCCCAGATATGGTTGCCATTGGAGTCCCATCGGTCATCGCCGGGAGTAGGGTCGTTGATGTCTGACCAGTAGAGGTCTACCGGAGGGTACTCGGTGTAGGCCGAGTAGTGGATCCTGGCATCCCTCCCCGCGATGATGTTGTCGTCTCCGTAGATAAGGACGAACTCGACACCTTCGTCGAT
>JAOZQW010000271.1 GCA_029932015.1 Candidatus Fermentibacteraceae bacterium | reverse complement strand
TAGTGAACCATACTCGCCGGGAAAGGCAAGGCACAAGATGAAGAAACTCCAAATAGACGCAGGCGGCCGAAACTGGCTCAGGATACCGGTCAAAACCCGCCTCATCCTGGTGGGTGATGATCTCATGGCTGCTGTCTCCGAAGGACTTGATGCTTCCGGAGAGCAGATTCTCCCGGATGACATCCTGTTCATCAGTGAAAAAGCCGTCGGAGCCAGTCAGGGACGCTACTTCCTCCTCGACGACGGCTCTCTCAAGCCCCGATCACTTGCCCGGTTCCTCAGCAGGTTCGTGACAAGGACCCCTGCCGGCATTGGACTCGGAATGCCAGAGACAATGGAGTGCGCTCTCCGTGAGTGCGGCGTGCCGCGGATACTGTTTGCCTCATTCATCGGAGCCCTCGGAAAGCTCATCGGGAGAAGAGGGGATTTCTACAGGGTCGCAGGGGAGAAGGCCAGGTCAATTGATGGTCCCACTAACGGCACCCTCCCCCCGTTCAACAATGCCGTGAGTCTGGCCCCCGAGGACCCGGACGAGGTAGCAGCATCGATGGCTGAGCGTTTCGGCTGCAGGGCTGCGGTGGTTGATGTGAATGATCTCGGAGGCAACATCCTCGGCACAAGCTCAACTGACCTTGATAGAGACCTTCTCGTCCTGATACTTCGGGACAATCCGCTTGGTCAGGGGACTGAAGGCACTCCGGTCGGTATCATCAGGGAAGTCCGGAAGGATCCGGCCCCGCTGGCAGACTAGCGCTTCTTCCTGCCTGTAATCCCATCAAGAACTCCGGTAAGTACGGATACTATCACTCCGGCCAGAACCGCCCACCAGTAACTCGCGATGTAGAATCCGCCCACCCACTTGGCAGCGATGATGAGAACGAGACCGCTTACTAAAAATCTCGACAGCCCCAGCGTAAGCAGGTAGACCGGACATGTCATGAGGTTGAGAAGCGGAGCCAGCAGAAAATTGAGCAATCCTATGACGGCGGCAGTCCAGACTATGGACCAGAAGCCGGAGAAGAACATGTGATCTCCGAGAATAAGAGCGGTCAGCCAGAGGGCGACACCTGTTACCAGCAGATACCCTACTAGTTTTTTCATTGTTCCTCCCCTATCCGAGACTCGGCCGCCAGGTTGACAGCTTTCATGCGGTGGATGTGCATACTCCATCAGAAGTACGATACAAGATTCGCCGGAATGTGCAAACTTTTTCCTCAAAACGCCTTGCGTGGAAGGTTCACACTTCAGGCATGATCCGCAGGAGCCTTGGATATCAGGGCATAAGTTCACTATCATCAGAAGGCAATGAACAGCTCTCCCTTCACTGGAACCACCATCGGGATCTTCCACCTCGAGAGGATGATTACACCATGAACAGGTCAACCGCACTGCGTTCGCTTATCCCGGCAACCATGCTCTGCCTGATATCGATAGCCGGTGATGCGGCAGCATCGGAGGACAATGTCATCACATTGTCGGGTGAGGGCTACGAGATCAATATCACCTACCCGCCTGTGGCTGAGGATATCCCCGGGATCGGTGACTCCCTGTGCGCATACTCTGATGAGCTCATCGGACCATTTATGGAGATGCTGGAGTTCAGCAATCCCGACCTGCCCGATCATTCCATGCAGATATCGTATACATGGGAACCATCTCCGGAGGGTCTGGTTTGCATAATGGCCTGGATATGGGAGTACTCAGGCGGTGCCCATGGGAATTACTGGAACGTCTCAATGGTGTATGATCTGGATTCGGAGATCTTCATCGACCCGATAGGGCTGCTTGGAGATTCAACCGTATTTGCCGCTTTCAGCGGGGCAGTTCGCGAGGAGCTTCTTGCCCTCGGAGGGATGGATACCTCATGGGTTGAGACTGGAACCTACCCCAGTCCAGAGAACTACCGGGCCCTCCTGCCCATACCGGACTCCATTGGTGGCATTGCAGGTTTCCATGTCATCTTCCCGCCCTACTACATAGGTCCGTACTCAGGAGGGTCAGAGGAAGTCAGAATCGCTGTAGATCAATATCAGGAATAGAGCAACGTGAAAACGATTCAAGCCCCGGGATGAGGTCACAGTGATGAGAGTCATGACAGCATTGATCATATCATTTACGCTTCTCATAGCTGGACAAGCCTACGCGAGTGACCCGAACGGGTCCGTTGAGTACATCGGTGATATTCGTATTCTGAATCTATGGGGCTCCTGGGAAGAGATGGGCTATGCCCATGGATATCTCCTGGGCCCGGACATCAAAAGCGTCTTCGAGAACTATATCATCGAGCTTGCAGGAGGCATCTCAACCTACAACGCTGCAAGGCAGCTCATCCAGACTTACTTCGATATCCCGCAGGAATTCCAGGACTACTCGGCTGGTCTGCTTACCGGAGCTGCTGACACAGTGAACCTTTACTGTGAACACCTCGGGAGAGATATGGACCAGCTGGATGCGTATGTTGTGACCTGTATACCGGATGTCGCCGCATTGAAGGGCTGGAACGCACCCGGATGCTCCAGCGTAAGCGCCTGGGGCGCCTCTACGCAGGATGAACCGGCTCTCGCCGGATCACCTGCAATATCAAGAAATCTGGATTTCAGGATCGACTCCGCCGCGACCATACTGGATGTCGGCGTACTCATTACTTACGATCCGGATGACGGGCAGGAGTTTGTGGCCATCAGCTTCGCTGGCTATCTGGGATGCCTATCTGGGATGAACTCTTCCGGAGTCAGTGCCACGCTGAACATGGGCAACAGCCAGGGGACCATTCAATACACACCGAACTTCGTACCTATCTGCATGGCCCTTGCTCTCGGGCTTTCAGAACCTGACTTCAACGGCAGCGGATCATTCGACCTGGAGGATATGAAGGATGCTCTGACCAACTGGAATATGTCCAACTCCTATGCCATTCATCTTGTCGGGGACAGAAACCTGGCTGAAGGGGATTCCTGCGCTGCGGTTGTCGAGCTGAACAACCGGTACGGCTCCGCATTCAGGTACACATGGGATGAGCCATCCATCGCCTCCAACAGCATGATTCTGACCAATCATCACAGAGTATTGATCCCTCCGGTGACCTGTCAGCGATACAAGGCTCTCCTGGATTCGCTGACACTCTCCTCAGATGTGACGCTGGACAGGCTCTGGGACTTTATGAAGACCGTCGGCTACCCCGCAGCACCTTCAGGCGAGGGCACACTGCAGGCAATGATCTTCATGCCCGAGCAGCTGAGGATGGGGGTGGCTTTCGCCACGCTCTCCGAACCGGCGAATGAGCAGGACCCTCAGTGGATAGACTGGGTCGACCTCTTCCCAAACCACACCCCTGAAGGCATTGAGGAAGGGACTACTCCAGAGATGGAATTCCATATTGCACCCAGCCCCACCAGAGGAATGATAACTGTGCGGTTTGCCGGGACCGCTTCAAGCCTGAGAGTCTATGACATTCAGGGCCGGCTCATGACATCGGTCTTCACTCAATCCGGGATGTATGAATAAACAGCAGATCTCTCTCCGCTTCCTGCAGGCATCTACAGGATCACTGGAAGTATCAATGACGCAATAATGTCATCGCAGGTGGTTCTTCTCAGGTAGGATGTTCTGGTTCTTGACAAACAAGTGGTCTGACTCCTATAATTCCGCCTCAGCTGGCGGGTCGTCCAAGGGTAGGACTGCGGTCTCTGGATCCGCCAATCGGGGTT
>JAOZQW010000270.1 GCA_029932015.1 Candidatus Fermentibacteraceae bacterium | reverse complement strand
ATCAAAGCACTGGTTCAATCCACACAGGATGCCGGAGTGCTCTTCGCCGTCTCGGGAGCCAACCCAACACAGGTCGTCAGATCGTCTGACGGAGGGGATTCCTGGGAGACGATCTCGGAATTCAGCGGATCGACAGTTTACGATATGGTGATGACTGCCGACGGTAAACTGGTTGCAGTGGGCTCCAGCAGGACCTGGACCTCCACCGATGGAGGTCTGACCTGGACCTCCGTCTACATGTCCAACACTGTCTTCTGGGACGCAGTGGCCCACCCTACAGATGGAAACAGGATATTCGCATCAGGCTACAAGCACGATGGAGCCTGGCGTTTCTCCTTCTACGAGTCAACAGATGGTGGAGCCTCATGGTCGTCGACGAAACTGGTTGCCACCGGCTCATACTCCTACGGGAGATGTATTGCGCTCTCCACCTCCAACCCGAACCTCCTCATGGCGGGGGGATACGAGTACACGGGATCGGCGTACGTACCTCACCTGATGTACTCCACTGACAGCGGGAGTTCCTGGTCTGACATCACACCTTCAGCAGCGACAGGCGAGTACTACTTCTACGGGGCTGGATTCGATCCGGTGAATCCCGACACGATGTTCGCCGGAAGCCTCTACTCGATGTACATGTCCACCGATGCAGGCACCTCCTGGACGAAGGTCCGAAGCCAGGTCTACAACTACGATATCTCTTTCAGCCAGGCAAACAGCAACCTTGTAATGGCCTGCGGTTCCTCGTACATCTACAGGAGCGCCGATGGGGGGAGTACATGGACCACGATCAATTCAGGACTCTCCGGAAGCGGAATACAGTGGATCACCCCCGACCGTACCGATGCGGCACTGGCGTACACGGGCAGCAGCGCAGGTTTCTTCAGGAGCGAAAACGGTGGCAGTTCCTGGAGCATTAACAACACTGGCCTTATCCTCGGCAGGGTGCTGGCAATGGAGTATCTCGCTAATGGATGGATGTTCATGAACATGGAGGATCTGGGGATGTGGAAAGCCCTGGCTAACGGTCCAGGCATGAACTGGGTACAGGTGGATACTCCTCTGGCCTGCGGAGACTTCTGCGCCATCGAATCCAATCCGGAGCTGGATATGCTCGCCCTCGAAGGCGGCGGTTGAGGCAACGCGGAGCTCTACGTGAGCACAGACGGAGGTTCCGTCTGGACACAGAAGGATTCCTACTACAGTGACGGTTACGACCTGGTGCACGGCGGAGGAGACACATTCTGGTGCTGCGGTAGCAAGTACTCTTCACCGAATTACTCGGGGGTGATCTCACAGACCGATAATTCCGGGAATAGTTGGACGCGTCACACCCTCTTTACCGGCACCTCATATGGCTACATCAGAACTCTGGCCGTAGACCCTTCGAACCAGGACCGTGTATACGGACTCGGCTACTACAACAGCGTCTACACTCTCTTCTATACACATGACGGAGGGGCGACCTGGGACCAGGTCACTGCATCCGGATATACCGGAACTCCATACGCTATGGTGGTCCGGCCAGGTCACCAGAACCACCTTGCTGCAGCCTCTTCCAACGGGCTCTACCAGTCCACCGACGGGGGAGTAAGCTGGACCAAGGTGACAGCATCCTTCTCCGGCGCATACGACATCATTGAGTCGTTCTATGTGGGTGGAGTGATGATTGCCACCAGCGACGGGGTCTGGCACTGGAACTGGTCGGGCTCGCCAATAGAGGACGGAACCGGCCTCGGTACGCCCAGGGTCAACTGTCTTGAGGAGGGTGAGTACGCCTGGTGCTACGCTGGGACCAACGGTGGTGCCGTCTGGAAGAAATACAACGGGCTGCCTGTGGAGGGTGAGGGCTCAGCCCCGCTGGACCATAGAACTCTCAGGGTGTTTCCGAACCCGGCGGAACCTGGAACGGCCTCTGTCGCTTTCTCCCTTGCATCGGGAGGTCCTGTGGTCCTCACCGTGTACGACCTCTCAGGAAGAGTGGTCCGGGAGTATATGGAGACCTCGATGGAAGCAGGTGAGAACCTTCTCGAGCTTGAGACATCTGAACTGATTCCAGGCATCTATCTGATCAGGCTGGATTCCGAAGGATTCCAGCCCACCGCAAGGCTGGTCATCACACAATAGGACCACCATTGGGACACCAGGCCTGATTAATGAAGAAGGCAGAGACCATGCTCTTCATTGGCAGCACGGTCATAGTAACGATCCTCCCTGGCGACTGAGAGCACCTGGGTACGGGGAGCTGACCCGATAGTCTGGACCCTGGTTCAGTTCCCCAGCAGAAGGACTTTCCTGGAGATAGCAGAACCCGGAGAAACGAACCTGACAACGTAGACACCCGGCGAAGCATCTCCGTCCCATGAGACTTCGTGTGAACCGGTGGAGAGCGTGCCATCCTCCAATTCAGCCACGAGATCACCCCTCAGATCGTACACGCTAACGGTAGCGTATCCCGGGGAGGGCATGGTCACGATGACTGAAATGGCTCCGGACGAGGGACTCGGGAAGGGTATTCCCATTTGTAAGTCTTCGATCGAGCCAGTGCCCTCGATACCCTGATAGGACTCCCAGGAGTATGTGATCCTGGTCGCATTCACCCACTCAGAACCGGACCAGGTCCTGCCTATGGTTTCATCGTTGTTGCTGAACGAGTCGTACCAGTAATCGTAACGGTACCAGTTCTGCCAGACCGCCCCCTGCCATTGCTTCATGATTATCGTGGCGAGAAGGTCTCCGGTGTAGGTATAGGCGCTATGGGTGCTGTTCTCCCATGCAGAACCGGACCAGAGCCGGCTCAGGACTTCGCTCAACCTCCCGCCGGAATAGGTATGGGTGGTGAGCGAGTAGTTGATCCAGGAGCTCCCGGACCAGCTCCGGGCGAGTATCTCTGAGATATACTCCCCCTGGTAATCGTAGGTGTACAGGTAGCCGTTAACCCAGGCATCAGCAGCACTCCAGCTCTGGTAGAGTACCTGCGTCATCCGACCGGTCTCATACGTGTAGGTGGTCAGTGTGCTGTTGACCCATGAACTCCCTGACCGGGTCTGCCCCAGGGCCTGGTGGAGCAGGTCGCCGTTGTAGGAGTTGGTCGTCAGGTGGGAGTCCTGCCAGGAGGAACCGGACCAGGTCTGCATAAGTATCTCAGTGTTCCGATCCTCCCCATCGTAAGTGTACAGGTACTTCGTCGAGCCGGTCCACACACCTCCGCTCCATGTCTCGTAGAGCATCTGGGAGAGGAGGTCGCTGGAATACGTGTACGTAGCCCTGGTGCTGTTCTGCCATCCGTCGGTCAGCCAGTTCTCGTAGATCGCCTCCGTCATCCGCCAGGCCTCTTCGAATGAAACGGGCATTACCGGCTCCCATAAGAGCATATCCTCTCCGGGGACAGGAGCGAGATTGGACAGACCATATGCGTGAGAGTGGCCGGGCTGGGCGGACACCGTAGAGAGCATGCTGATGAGAATCACCGGTGGAATAACCCTGTGCAGCTTCACCGTAAGGACCTCCAGACGCTCAGTGGATGAAGGCAGACCATGGAGCGATGATATTCATTTCCGGTTACAGGAGTGAGTCCTGGACAGGATAATGAAATCGGTGACGTGGAATCTGCACTCGATATGTGCCAGGCTCGAAGTTGTCATGCGCTGACTGCGGGAGGAATCCCCGCACAGCATCCGCTCGGATCGCAGTGTCATCCTGTTAGAGATAC
>JAOZQW010000001.1 GCA_029932015.1 Candidatus Fermentibacteraceae bacterium | reverse complement strand
CGAAGGGACGATGTGAAGCGGAAATCGGAGTCCGGCCAGGGGGACAAGCGGAAGAAGATGGACAGGACCAGCCTGAAGCTGCTCCTTCTTCGAATATGGAAGCACAGGAAACGGGTCGGCATCGGTCTACTGACGCTTATCGTCGTCGATGCTCTGCAGCTCCTTGTTCCACAGATATTCCAGCGTGTGATAGATGGACTGGCCAGTGGAACGGCCACATCGGACTACATCTTCAGGCTTGGACTCGCTGTACTCGGTATCTACTGCGTCATGGGCATCTTCCGCTTCTTCTGGCGCTACCTGGTGATTGGAACCAGTCACAGGATAGACAGAAATATCCGCCAGGAGCTGTACGATCACCTTCAGAGCCTCTCCCCGCAGTACTATGACCAGACCAAGGTCGGGGATATCATGGCCCATGCAACCAACGACATCAGCGCGGTCAGGATGGGGACGGGCATAGCGACTATCGCCTCATTCGATGCGATTTTTCTCTCCCTGTCGAGTATCACCATCATGCTCCTGATGAACTGGAAGTTAACACTGCTCACCATGATACCCCTTCCTGTGATAGCGCTGATGATGCTGAAATTCGGAGACCTCATTCATGTAAGGTTCGAATCGGTCCAGAAGGCATTCTCCACGCTCACTGAGAAGGCGCAGGAATCCCTCTCCGGCGTCCGTGTGATAAAAGCATATGGTGATGAGCATTCTGAGGAGAGCTACTTCTCGGAGAAAGCCGGCGAATGTGTTGAGCAGAACGTCAAACTTGCAAGGGTCTGGGGCATGTTCCAGCCGATGATAGGGGCCCTGGCGATGACCAGTATGGCCATACTCCTCGGCGCCGGCGGGACCATGGTCATCAAGGGGAGTCTTTCCCTTGGAGGATTCGTGGCCTTCTCCAGTTATCTGATGATGCTTATCTGGCCCATGATCGCCATTGGCTGGGTGGTCAACCTGCTGCAGCGCGGCGCTGCCAGTATGGGCAGGCTCCAGAAGATATTCGGTACTGAGCCGGACATCGTAGGAGGACATGTGCAGGAAGTCTCCGAGCCTGCAATCAGAATTGAAGACCTTACCTTCAGTTATCCCGGCACGGAGACAGAGGTTCTGAGAGATGTCACCTTCAGCCTGCCTGCAGGAGGTACACTGGGGATAGTGGGTCGAACCGGTTCTGGCAAGACCTCCCTCGTTGAACTCCTCATGCGTTTGTACGATCCGCCCAGAGGAAAGGTGTTCCTGGGGGGGACGGATGTAAGGGATCTGAGTCTTTCGGCCATCAGGGGACAGTTCGGATATGTACCTCAGGAAACCTTTCTGTTCGCGATGTCGATATCTGACAATATCGCCTTCGGTACAGATGGACTTTCACCTGAGCGGGTAAGGGAACTTGCAGAGACGGTTGATATCGCATCCGAGATAGAGAGTTTTCCTGATTCCTACGACACAACTGTTGGAGAGAGAGGGGTCACGCTCTCAGGCGGACAGAAGCAGAGGGTTGCCATCGCGAGAGCATTGGCTGTGAATCCCAGGATACTGGTGCTTGATGATGCCCTTTCCAGCGTCGATACAGGGACTGAAGCCGCGATCCTCTCAAGACTTGGCTCCGACATAGGCAATCTCACAAGCGTGATCATCGCCCACAGGATAAGCACTATCCAGAATGCTGATGTCATCATCGTCATGGATGACGGCAGGATGGTTGAGAAGGGTACACATGCTGAGCTGCTGGCCCATGAAGGCTTCTACACGGAGCTCTATCGGATGCAGCAGCTCGAAGAAGAGGCGAGGTTGTCAGACGATTCGACTGAGGAAGGGGGTGAGGAATAGATGCACGGTAATCCCATGGTAGAGGACGCAGCAGGAGGCAAGGTCTACGACAGGAAACTCATCCGCCGTCTTCTCAGGTATGTGAAGCCCCATCGTCGACTCATATTTCTGGCGATGTTCTTCATGCTACTCACCGCCTGCGTTGAACTCATCATCCCTTACATCACGAAGCAGGGCATTGATCTGTATCTGGCCAAGCTCTACCAGGTCTATGAAGCTCCTCCTGAGGTCTGCGACGAGTTTGCATCAGCATTTCCGGATTCGACGGATCTTATGCAGCTGGCTCCAGATTCAGTCCTCGTCAGGAAGGCTGCACTGGATAAAATGGATCCTGCCGAGCGTCGGTCTGTTGAAAGCGAGGGGACACTTTATCCCGGGACATTCTACCTCTTTCCCGGAGACCGTTTCACCGGAGGCACAGGCCTTGTTCTGAGCGATCACTGGCTCGTGCCCGAGAAGGACCTGTCCAGTGTTCCGCTGGGGGTTATTCTCGATGTAAGAGGAGAAGATCTCAAGGGCATAACCAGGCTGGCCCTCCTGCTTGGAGTTCTGATAGCGATAAGCCTTACCGCCGGATACGGTCATGTCATGACGCTGGTTGTCGCCGGTCAGAGATCGATGTTCGATGTTCGGACAGAACTCTTCAGGCATATTCAGGAGCTCTCACTGGATTTCTATTCAAAGAACCCCATAGGTCGACTGGTGACCAGGGTCACGAATGATGTTGAAGCCCTTAACGAGATGTTCACCGCGGTGCTGGTCAATCTGGTCAAGGATTTTCTTCTGATAATCGGTACAGCCATAATACTCTTCGTACTGAACTGGAGACTTGCACTGATTGCCCTCGCAGTATCCCCGGTATTCCTGGTCGTCACCATCATTTTCAGGGTCAAGGCCAGAGGAGCGTACAGACAGGTCAGGAAATACCTTGCGAAACTGAACTCCAATCTCGCCGAGGATCTGAGCGGCATCAAGGTCGTCCAGGCCTTCAGGCAGGAGCGGAAGAGACGCGCCGAGTACAAAGCGACGAATACCAGCTACTTCGGGGCCAACATGCGGCAGCTGGTCATCTTCGGTGTATTCCGGCCACTCATTGAGATCACCGCATCTGCCGGCGTGGCGCTCGTGCTTATCTACGGAGGCGGCAGCGTCCTCTCCGGGGGCCTGACCATCGGCGCTCTGGTTGCTTTCATCAGCTATGTCAGACAGATGTTCCAGCCCCTGGCCGACATCAGTCAGAAGTTCAACATCATGCAGAGCGCAATGGCTGCCGGTGAGAGAATATTCGGGATAATGGATACTGAGCCCATGATAGTCGACCCAGGTGACGGGTCGGATGAACCCCGCATCGAGGGTCGGGTTGAGTTCGAGAATGTCTCATTCTCGTATGTAGAAGAGAAGAAGGTGCTCAGACATGTTGGGTTCGAAGTCGAACCCGGACGCAGTGTCGCCCTTGTAGGGCCGACCGGAGCAGGGAAGTCCTCCATTATCAGCCTTCTCTGCCGGTTCTATGATGTCGACAGCGGACGCATTTTCATTGACGGCAGAGATCTCCGGGAAACCCCGATCTCCTCACTCCGCAAGAGTATCTCCATCGTTCTGCAGGATGCATTCATCTTCAGCAGGAGTATCGAGGATAACATCAGGCTCGGTCTCGATCTCTCAAGAGAGGACGTCGTCAGAGCTGCGGACATGGTCCAGGCCACGCCATTCATTGAGAAGCTGCCGGAGGGCTTTGACACTGTGATGGCAGAAAGAGGCGCGACATTGTCCACCGGTCAGAAGCAGCTCATATGCTTTGCTCGTGCACTTGCCCATGATCCCAGAATACTGATACTGGATGAGGCAACCAGCAGTGTCGATCCCGCAACTGAGCAGCTCATTCAGAATGCCATCGAGGTGCTGATGCAGAACAGGACCAGTATCATTGTCGCCCACAGACTGAGTACCATCCAGAAGGCCGACCAGATACTTGTCATTGATGATGGCAGAATACTCGAGAGAGGAAGTCACCAGGAACTCCTAGCCAGGCGGGGCATCTACTACAATCTCTATCTGCTTCAGTACGCCGGTGCTGAAGAGGAAGCCGGGGAGTGATGGTCAGCTCGAGCTCAGTGAGGGTAGTCCCGTTGTTCACAGTTCTTCTTCTCGTTTCGTTCTTTCTCGGATGGGGTGATCCTGTCCTAATAGACGAGCGATTCTCCGTTTCAGAGGATTCCGTGATAACCGATACAGAATCAGATCTGAAATGGCGCGTTGGACCTGACATAGATACGGACTGGCTCTCCGCGAACCAGTGGATAGATGCACTTGAGGGTGATTGGAGGATGCCGCAGAGGTATGAACTCCTTATGCTGTGGGATGCCGGCATAGACACCGAGGCCTGGGGACCTTTCCAGAACAGCGGGTGCTATGTGTGGTGCATCGACGGCTGGTCAGGACCTGAGCAGCATCTGTTCAGTTTCGTTCCGCAGAACCCGTACTGGTGGATTTTGAGCAGCATATTTACCCAGGAGAGGGCATTCGCCGTTCTCTCACCCCCGGAGGAGGTCCTGCTGGGTTCTGGAGCGGCCGTAACAGGGAACTGAGAAGCTACTCTTCTTCTTCTTCTTCTTCTTTCTCCTTCATCCTGCCAACGTACATACCGCAGTTCGAGCCGATCAGATTCTCCCTTGTCTCGCCTATGCTCAGGAGAGTGTCGAAACCGAATTTTCTGAAGGCCGAGACCAGCATAGAAGCAGTTTCCGGCCTATCCGGATCTATTACACCATGCATACCGCGTCTCGAAGATTCAAATGTCGGATTGACCGGGGTCAGCTTTACCATGAAGTGCTCCGGACTGAAGATACTCGCGATGGAACCTGCATCCAGAGGAAATCCCTCTACCGGGGCGAAGTTCAGTGAGACTTTCCTGTCATTCCGGTGATGGAAGGAGGTTCCCCATTCGGCCATCCGGCTGAAGGACCATGTCTTTGCCGGGATGAGCTCGAATCTTCTGGATTCGTCAGATGTATGCAGGGAGAACTGCATCTGGAAGCGACCGTCAGGGAACAGTCTTTCTTTAATATCTGGAAGCCTTTCGAAGAATTCATCTGTCCCGGTGGGAGCAATTGTAGAGATACTCGGCAGCAGACCAGGCGCCTCGGGATAAATGAGTGGCAGGCTCTCCAGCACATCCAGTACGGCCTGATTGAATGCCGGATCACCCATTCTGGCGAATTGGATCTTGAACTTTGGTACAGAGACATTTGCTGTGGGAAATCTCAGGCGCACCATGTAGTCGATCTGCCAGAGGATCTCATCAGCAGTAAGCCTGCCCCCGAAGCGGACGCCGGCATCGCAGATGGGGCAGTTTACAGGGCAGCCCCTCAGCGTGGAGACTATCAGCACCCACTTCTGCTCCCTGGGCACGGGCGGCTGGACAGACTCGACGAATTCGATCCGCTCTCCATCGTCAAGCTCGCCGACATATACGGTGGCCAGATCCGACTCGCCGGTGCTTGCCACGACCCTCATGGGTCTCCTCCTGCTCCATCACAAAGGTATCTCATACAGCCCATCGCCGCCTGAAGTCCCTGACCAATTGCCGTACCGGCCTGACCCAGGCTTCCAAGCAGTGCGTCTCCGCATATGAAAATACCTGGTGCCGGGGAAGCAGTGATTATAGCACTTGAAAGGTCTTCGCATAATTCCGGAAGCTCAGGCAGCACTGCTCTCCTCCCCACTGCGGCGAGTACGGCATCAACACTTAATCTGGTCGAGATTCCATTTGATCGGATCTGCAGGAAAGTCCGGCTCCCCTCACGGACGAGTGACATCGGGTCCGTATCGTACATCAGTCGTATCTCATCACGGACAAGGACGGCCTCCAGAAGCGTGCCTGTAGCTCTCGGGGAATTACCTCTGATCAGAAGACTGACGTTTGCGCCCAGATCGGCGGCGTGGAGGGCATAATCGAGCGCTGCCTCACCGCCGCCTATGACCGCTATGCTCATGCCGGAGAGATGCCCGGGGAGATCCAGGAAGGAACGGAGGACGATTCCTGTATCACCGCTCAGTGTAAAATCCACCGGTTCCGTTCCGGTGGCCAGGATGACTGTCCGGCAGTCATGCCGACCATGCGATGTGTGCAGACTGAATCCTGACTCGGAGCGCTCAACACTCTCGACAGACTCCCGCATCACACTGATGGAGAGACGCTCCAGACTGGTACATAGCCTGTCCGCAAATTCCTCGCCTGTGACAGGGTCTGCCAGAGCAGGGCAATTCTCGATCAGCCTGGCTTCCTTTATCAGTCCGCCTGCTCTGCCGGTCTTGTCCAACAGCTTAACAGCGAGGCCGAGTCTGGCGCACTGCACGGCGGCAGCACAGCCTCCCGGACCCGCTCCGACCACAACAACATCAGATATCTTGACGGCCACTGTTCTTCTCCAGTATCTCAGCGGTATCCCCGATCACTGCGAAACCGCTGGCCAGTCCGAGAAGGCTTCCGAGATGGAGCTCCTCTGTCGTTGTGGCCATTGCGTCAGCCGCCAGGTAGACTTCGAATCCGCGAACGAATGCGCTCCTTGCCGCCGTCTCACAACAGAGCTGCGTCAGTACACCGGTGACAAGCACCTGCTCGATCCCGGATGCCCTGAGATACTCCTCCAGGCCTGTGCCGTAAAAGGAGTCATATGTATCTTTTCTGAAAACCCTCTCATCTTTTAAGGGAGAGAGCTCCCCTATCAGGTGTGAATCCCTCTCGTCACAGTTGATATGATCGGTGTAGAACTTCCCCAGCATGCCGAGATCATCAGCATTCATGTGGCAGTGCCTGGTGAAGATCACCAGTCCTCCAAGAGACCTCCATAGATGTAGAAGCGCCGCGATCCTGGGAGTGACCGCATCCGAAGCGGGCAGGTATCCCCTGCCACCAGGATGAGCGAAGTAGCGCACCATGTCTATGATGAGAAGGGCGCATTTTTCAGGTTTGAGGATGAGATCGGACCTGGGTCTGACTATGCCCCTGATGTGGCCAAGCCACTCATCGGACTTCGCCTGGATGGTTCCGGGAACTACATATCTCTCAGCGCGCAAATCTCAGACTCCTCAGACTCTTCAAGAGCTTTCCGGTTCGGATTAGAATTCCTTCAGCAGGGAAAACCCGAATCCCGTGCTATTCCATGCCGATCCACCCTCTACCTCAGCGCCGATGAGCCAGCCGGAATCGGAGCCTAGCCTGACCATGGTTCCACCAGTGAAAGTGAATATGCCGTCTCCGAAGAAATCAATGTCATCATCATCGTCATCCCTGAGGAAGTTGGCAGCTCCTACGCAGGCGTAGGGCTCCAGTATTCCAATCCTTCGCGAGAGGAATAGCTTGAGTTCACCCGGGTAGTACGCCCAGACATCAACGCCCACGGCTATATCCAGCAGCGGATTCTCCGGCAGCTGCAGCTTTGCTCCCCATACTCCGAGGAAAGAGTTGTTGTCGCCGCTTCCAACATCCGTCAGGAGCTTGAGGTTGAGGCCAATACCGAATCTGCCCGGTCCTGCCGGCCATCCGCCTTCAATGAACAATCCCGGCATCGCGAGTGAATTGTCAGCATCAGTGCCCGCTGCTCCGTAATAGAGCGCTCCGATCCTGAGAGGAACTACCCTCGCCGTCTGGAAAGTCCCGAGACAGCCTGTGAGAGTCAGTGCGAAGACCAGGAGGATCGGAACTGCTGCTTTGAATTTCATCCGGAATGTCCTTTCGAATAATCTTGAGTCATCGGCTTCATAGTGGTCTGAACATAATCACGGGTCAGAATAGCGGGCACTGCAGGCTCACCCCTGAGAAGCAGCATGAGAGAGCCATAGAGGAAAGCTCGTCTGAAACACTGAGGTGCATTCATGAGTTCAGGGAAGTCCGTCATCCTGCGAAGCAGGAGGGTGGAGGTTCTGATATTACGATCAATCCCTTCCTCTGCATCGAGGTCGAACCAGTACAGGAAACCTGTTGGGATTCCTTCTCTCTCTCCATCGAGTCTTACGGAGACAAGGTAATCGCACTTCGCCTTCATTATCCCATCGAAAGACAACTCAGCGGCAGGACCCTCCTCCGGGAGGACGAGAGCCCTTCTTGCTCCCTGGAACAGCAGTCCGTATCGGCCTGCCTCTCCGGGGGGAAAAGGATCGCTCCAGCACGGCACTCCCATCCCAAGAAACCAGTGTCTGGCGCACGCCTCCGCCCGGAGGATGTCCACTCCCCCTTCCAGACGCGATTTGCGAGCCCTGCGGGTGATACGCCTGTGGGTCGGATTACCTAATATCACTGCTGCATTTCCTCCAGTCTCAGATACGCTGGAACGGGAGCGCTCATCATTGCATTTTCTTTCCAATTCCGGTAAATTCCATGTCGTATATTCTCGTAGTTTCCCCGTTATCACCAGCACACAGGAGAAGGGTCAATGGACAAGAAGACCTCGCTTCACGACATACATGTCGCTCTGGGCGGCAGGATGGAATCTTTTGCCGGTTACATAATGCCAATAAAGTACTCCTCCGTAAAGGAGGAGCACAATGCTGTACGGAATAATGTCGGTGTATTCGACCTCTCCCATATGGGTGAATTCAGGGTCAAGGGCCCCGACGCCGGCCGCTTCCTGGACTTCATTCTGACGAACGACTCGGACGTTCCTCCCGGTAAAGCCTTCTACTCCACCATGTGTTATCCTGATGGCGGGATAGTCGATGATCTGATCGTCTACCACATCGGCACGAATGAGTACCTCATGGTTGTCAACGCCTCGAATATCGAGAAGGACTGGGCGTGGGTGAACAGCCATACTGCAGGGTACAGCATCGAGTTGACCAATGAGAGCGATGAAACCGCTCTGGTGGCCATACAGGGTCCCGATGCCCAGAAAGTAGCTGCGAAGCTCACAGATGCAGATCTGGATGAGATTGACTACTACGCCCATGTGATGGGTACATTTGCCGGCAAGATAGCACTGATAGCCAGAACCGGCTATACGGGTGAGGACGGTTTCGAGATCTACATAAAATCGGAAGATGCCCCGGATGTCTGGGCAGCGGTCATGGAAGCTGGAGACGAATTCGGTATAAAACCGGTTGGTCTCGGTGCAAGAGATACGCTCCGGCTCGAGGTCGGCTATGTACTCTATGGCAGCGATATCGACCACACCACGACACCAATAGAGGCAAAACTCGGCTGGGTCGTCAAGCTGAAGACTGATAAGGATTTCATAGGCCGTGAGGTCATGAGCCGTCAGAAGAGGGATAAACCGGCAAGGTACATCGTCGGCCTCAAGGTCACAGGTAAAGGCTTCCCGCGCCACGGCGCCGAGCTGTACGATGGCGACCGCAAGGTTGGTATTGTCACCAGCGGTTCCCTGGCTCCTGCACTCGGTCATGGTGTCTGTCTCGCAATTGTGGAGAGAGGTTTCCATAAATCGGGAACTGATCTCGAGGCCGAGGTCAGAGGTCGGCGAGTGCCGGTCAGTACGGTCAAGCTGCCTTTCTACAAGGATGGAAGCCGAAAGTAATAAACCATGACACCCTTGCAGGGTGTCACAACTGTCAGTCACTGATATCACATGGGAGGAAACAGCATGGCGAGCATACCTGAGGAGCTTCATTACACTGAGACCCATGAATGGGTGAAGAGCCTTGGCGGCGGAGAGTACATGATGGGACTCACTGACTACGCCCAGGATCAGATGGGTGAGATAGTAATGGTTGAATTCCCGGCTCTCGAGGAATTCGCGGCCGGTGACGTCTTTGGATCTTTAGAAGCTGTAAAAACCGCAGAGGACTTCTACGCTCCATTCGACGGCAAAATAGTCAGAGTGAACGAGACTCTCGAGGATGAACCTGCGCTTATCAACGAGGATGCCTACGGTAAAGGCTGGCTGATAGTCGTCTCCACCGATGACTCCTCCGGTTTTGACAAGCTCAAGACAGCTGCCGAGTACGCAACCTTCATCGGTGAGTAAGAATGAGCAGGTACATCCCTAACCGGGAAGAGCATCGTCGTCGAATGCTCGACGAGATCGGTGTGGATTCCTTTGAGGATCTCCTGAAACCTATACCGGATGAGTACATGCTCAAGGGTGAACTATCTCTCCCTCCCGCGCTCTCCGAGCTTGAGCTGCAACGTGATATGGCAGTCATTACTTCCCGCGATACCGGCGCGGACCATATCTGCTTCCTCGGCGGCGGAGCCTATGATCATTTCGTACCCTCAGCCATCGATCACATTCTTCTCCGGAGCGAGTTCTTCACTGCCTACACCCCGTACCAGGCCGAAGTCAGTCAGGGAACCCTCCACGCGATATTCGAGTACCAGACAATGATCAGTCGCCTGACAGGCATGGAGATGGCCAACGCCTCGGTCTACGATGGTGCGACTGCCGCAGCTGAAGCCTGCCTGATGGCTCTCCGTGTTACGAGGAAGAACAGGATACTTATTGCTGGTTCTATGAATCCGCGATGGGCTCGGGTCATCAGGACATACCTCGATCGTGAGGGGTTCGAGATCAACGAGATCCCTTTCCTGGAAAACGGACTTCTGGACCTTGATGCAGCATCCTCTCTGACCGAGGGTGGTGCAGCAGCACTTCTCGTCCAGTACCCAGATTATTTCGGCCTCATACAGGATATTGAACCAATGGCTGAACTCATACATTCAGCAGGTGGGCTTCTGATAGCAGCAGCAGATCCTGTTGCTCTTCCACTCTTGCGTTCACCTGGAGATGCTGGTGCGGACATAGTTGTAGGCGAGGGTCAGAGCATGGGGCTTCCCCTCTCGTATGGCGGCCCCTTTGCGGGATTCATGTCCTCGAAACTCAAGTATGCCCGCAAGATGCCCGGAAGGATCATCGGGCGTACTGTGGACCGAGCCGGTGAGACGGGATATGTCCTGACACTTCAGACCAGGGAGCAGCACATCAGAAGAGAGAAGGCGACCAGCAACATCTGCACCAACCAGGCACTGATGGCTCTCGCCAATGCTGTGTATCTCTCTCTTACGGGTGAGCAGGGCTTCAGGGAGATATCCACCCAGTGTTTCCAGAAGAGTCATTACCTCTATTCCGGTCTGATTGGAATAGAAGGTGTCGAGCCTGTGTTCGGAAACACACCGTTCTTCAGGGAATTCACTCTCCGCTTCCCCGTCTCTTCAGTTGAAATCCTGCAGAAGCTCGCAGAAATGTCCATTCTTGCAGGGCTCCCGCTTCAGGAGCTGGGAGAGGGCGTTATGCTCATAACTGCGACAGAGAAGCGGACAAAAGAGGAGATGGACGCCTACATTAACGCGGTCGCATCCATCTGCGACGTGGAGGTGTCCCGATGAAGACCGTATTCAGCATGAGCAGCAGTGGCAGAATGGGCGTTTCGCTCCCTGCTCTGGATGTACCACCGTCCGCAGAGCTGCCCGAGGGTCTGGAGAGGGAGTCCGGTAGTATCGGTCTTCCCGAAGTTACAGAGGGCCAGGTGATGAGGCACTTCATCGAGCTGAGCAATGCCAATTATCATGTTGATAAGGGAATGTACCCTCTTGGTTCATGTACGATGAAGTACAATCCCAGACAGAACGAGGATATAGCCAGGATGCCCGGGCTTGCCGGGCTTCATCCGCTCTCTCCCGATGCGATGGCACAGGGAACCCTGGAACTCATGCACAGGCTCTCCGGGTACCTCTGCGAGATAACCGGCTTCGAAGCTATTACGCTCCAGCCGGCGGCAGGTGCGCAGGGCGAGTTCTGTGGCCTTATGCTCATAACAAGCTACCACAGGGACCGGGGAGAGGGACATCGCAATGAGGTTTTGATGCCGGATTCGGCACATGGTACGAATCCAGCGACCTCCACGCTCGCCGGATGCAAGGTTATCGGTGTCAGCTCAAACGACCGGGGAGAGGTTGACCCGGAGGATCTCAGGCGAAAGGTCGGCCCCAACACTGCTGCTTTCATGCTGACCAATCCGAACACCCTTGGCCTGTTTGAGTCAAAAATAGGTGAGCTGACCTCCATCGTACATGAGGCCGGAGGTCTCAACTACATGGACGGCGCCAATATGAATGCCCTTCTTGGAGTAGCCAGACCTGGTGATATGGGCTTCGATGTCTGTCATCTGAATTTACACAAGACATTCGGTACACCGCACGGAGGAGGAGGTCCCGGTTCCGGACCGGTCGCCTGCATCTCCGACCTCGAGAGGTACCTGCCGGACTCTATCGTTTCGAAGGACTCCGATGGCAGGTACTTCCTTCAAAAACCTGATCGATCCTTTGGACGGCTGCTTGCGTTCCACGGGAACGTGGGAGTTCTGTACAGGGCATATGCCTATATCAGGACGCTCGGTGCTGATGGCCTGTGCGAAGTCACCGAGAACGCTCTGATCAACGCCAATTATCTCAAGGAGAAGCTGAAGGGGATCTTTGAACTGCCCTTTGATGACGGTCCGTGTATGCACGAATTCGTACTCTCGGGAGACAGGCAGCTTGAGAAGGGTGTAAAAACCCTTGATATTGCCAAGAGACTCCTTGATTACGGCTTCCACGCGCCAACGATCTACTTTCCGCTCATCGTCCATGAAGCGATGATGATCGAGCCTACCGAGACGGAGGGCATCGAGGACCTGGACAGCTTCATCGCAGCAATGGAATCAATAGCCCGTGAGGTTGAAGAGAAGCCGCACCTTGTGACCGATGCGCCCGTCAATACACCCGTACTCAGGCTCGACGAGGTGGCAGCGGTCAAGGAACTCTGCATAGTTGAACCGAGGGTGGAGGAGTAAGCTGACTGAGGAGAGAGCAGCAGAGCTTAGCGGGACCGAAGGGTCCGGAATTCAACTCCTGGAGTGGGTTTCCCATCCGGCCAGAGAGAGACCGCTTGCGACACTGCTTCTGGTCTTCATGATATTGCTGGCCGGAACGGTAGCTGCCCTTACCGGTGAAAATGCCTGGTGGGGGCTCATCGGGATCCTGCTTCTTCTGCTCTCGATGTGGAGCTACTTCATGCCATGCCGGTTCAGAATGGATGCTGAAGGTGTGAGCAAGAAATCAGTCTTCGGCGTTGAACGCAAGACATGGAAGCAGGTCAGGAGTATTGTGCCTGACAGGTACGGAGTCCTTCTCAGTCCATTCCCTCAGCCAACAAGGCTGGCAAAGTTCAGAGGGCTGTCAGTGCAGTTCTCCGGCAACAGAGAGGAAGTCCTTGGATACATCAGGGCACATACCGCCGGGGATCAGTAGCCTGACCGATGTCGACGGTACAGAGGACTTCACATCGCTTATTGATAAGCTGGCTAAAGGCATTGTGCAGAGACAGCTTACTGTACCTGCCATCATTTTCCTGGAATCGATAAAACCGTTATCATTTCTCGGTAACCAGCTTCTGATATTTGCCAATCCGGTGGTTTCACTGGTTGTCAGCTCCGGTGAGTACTACAGATTTGTACGAATGATAGAGGACAGGGAGAACATCGAAAAACTCACCCTGGCCATAGAAGAGGAAAATGCCCGTGACGCAACACTCAAACGGGAGCAGAAGGCATCCCGTAAGGCATTGCGGAAGGAGAGGGGTTCCCTGTGGAGCCGCCTTTTCAGGGGCAGAGGCTCAGTCAATAAGAAGGAGGTAGATGGCGGTGGCCAGCAAGGAGATCACCAGGATACTGGCGACTGACTGCGGCAGCACCACCACCAAGGCCATTCTCATCGAGAAGCGGGATGGTGAGTTCCGTCTCATTCGCAGAGGAGAGGCCCCGACCACGGTCGAGGCTCCGGCTGAGGATGTAACCAAGGGTGTGCTGAACGCAGTAGGAGAGATCGAGGATCTCGAAGGTATTGAACTGCTTAATGATGCCAAGGATGGCGTGAACGTCTCGGCCGACGGAGACAAAGGCGTTGACATATACATGTCGACCTCATCCGCCGGAGGAGGACTTCAGATGACCGTTGCAGGTGTCGTGAAGTCCATGACGGGAGAGAGCGCCCAGAGGGCCGCGCTCGGGGCAGGAGCTATTGTAATGGACGTCGTGGCCTCAAACGATGGAAGGCTTCCCCACGAGAAGGTCGCCGACATCAGAAGGCTCAGGCCGGATATGATCCTTCTTTCCGGCGGCATCGACGGTGGAACGATCGACCATGTTATTGAACTGGCCGAGGTGGTCAGGGCCGCTGATCCAAAGCCCCGGTTCGGGGTAGGCTACAAGCTGCCGGTCATCTATGCAGGCAACAAGGATGCAACGGATGCTGTGGCAGGTGAGCTGTCTGACTCCATGGAACTCAAGGTCGTTGACAACCTCAGACCTGTGCTGGAGAGGGAGAACCTCGGACCGGCCAGAGATGAGATACACGAGCTGTTCATGGAGCACGTGATGGCGCAGGCTCCGGGCTACGCAAGATTGATGAGTTGGGCCGGTCATTTTGTTGAAGGTGAGTGGAAACAGCTTCCCATCATGCCCACTCCCGGAGCTGTTGGTAAACTCATAGAGTCCGTGGCGAAGAACGAGGAGATCGAAGTGATGGGCGTTGATATCGGTGGGGCTACCACTGACGTGTTCAGCGTTTTCACCAGTGAAGGTGCTCCCGTTTTCAACAGGACGGTCTCAGCCAATCTCGGTATGAGCTACAGCGTTTCAAACGTTCTTGCCAGCGCAGGGCTCGACAATGTCATGCGCTGGGTCCCGTTCATGATGGATGAAGCCGATCTGAGGAACCGTATCAGGAACAAGATGATACGGCCTACCACGATACCGCAGTTGCTGGAGGAGCTCATAATAGAGCAGGCAATAGCAAGAGAAGCGCTGAGACTGGCGCTTATCCAGCACAGGGAACTGGCGACAGGTCTCAAGGGAGTGGCTCAGGAGCGGACCATCGGAGATGCATTCGAGCAGACTCAGTCCGGCGGTACTCTGGTGGACATGATGGGACTGAATCTTCTGATCGGCTCAGGAGGGGTCCTGTCGCATGCTCCAAGAAGATGCCAGGCCGCACACATGCTGATCGATGCTTTCCTTCCTGAGGGTATCACAATGCTAGCGGTGGACTCGATATTCATGATGCCGCAGCTCGGAGTACTCTCCGAAGTGCATCCCAAAGCTGCTACCGAAGTATTCGACAAGGACTGTCTGATCAAGCTCGGGACATGTGTTGCCCCGACCGGTCCGGCAAAGAAGGCGAAAGTTCTGGCGACTCTGAAGATGACCAGGTCAGATGGTTCGCTGGAGGAGCACCCCATCGAGATCGACCGTATAGAGCTCATCCCTCTGGGAGTAGGTGAGAAGGTGCAGGCGGAGATAGTCCCCGCCAAGCACATCGATGCAGGAGCCGGTTTAGGTGAGATGTGGGCTGGTGAGCTTGAGGGGGGGGTAGTTGGCCTGATACTCGATGGACGTGGCCGTCGGCCGTTCGAGCTTCCTGAGGACGAGGCCACCCGTGTGGCCAAGCTCCAGGAGTGGTCGAAGGCCCTGGACACATATCCTGAGCGTTTCCTCAGCATGGGGGGGGAAGAGTAGTATGGCGTTCGCATACACACCCGGTCTGAGGGTCGCAGATGTTACCATCGTCCGTAAAGAGAGACGGCTTCCCCTGACCGGTGAGACACTCGTCGAGAAGGGGCAGGAAGTCACCGCTGAATCCGTCGTTGCCAGGACAGAACTTCCCGGCAACGTCAAGATGCTGAATATCGCCAATGTTCTCGGTCTTCCACCAAGTGACATCCCGAGTATCCTCATCAAATCCCCGGGTGATGCCATTGCGGAGGACGAGGTTCTTGGTCAGACAAAGGGGCTGTGGGGTCTTTTTAAGAATTCCGTCAGATCACCTATAGAAGGAACCTTCGAGAGCTACAACGAGATAACCGGTCAGGCCGTCCTGAGGGAGCCGCCGATACCGGTCGAGATAGATGCATATGTCAAAGGCACGGTCGTAGAAGTACTCGGCAATGAGGGCGTTGTGGTCGAATCCAGAGCAACCTTTGTCCAGGGCATCTTCGGCATCGGTGGGGAGGTCAGGGGCGAGCTTGACGTCATTGTTGAATCCCCTGAACAGGAACTCACCGCAGACCTTCTCGATGATACCTGCAAGGGCAAGGTTCTCCTCGGAGGCTCCTTTGTTTCCAGCGCCACGCTCAGGAAGGCCATCGACATCGGTGTGAAGGCCATCGTGGTTGGAGGGTTCGACGACAAGGATCTCAAGGAGTTCCTCGGATATGATCTCGGTGTGGCCATAACCGGCCATGAGAAGAAGGGTATAACTCTCGTGCTCACCGAGGGTTTCGGCAGGATGACGATGGCTCACGGGACATTCGACCTCCTGAAAGCCAGGAAGGGAATGCTCGCCAGCGTCAACGGTGCTACACAGATCAGGGCCGGTGTCATGCGGCCGGAAGTTGTGATCCCTGTCGGAGAGGACATCGTATCCTCCAGTACAGAGGACAAGCAGGCTGGAGCCATGGATATCGGTTCACCAATTAGATGTATCAGGGCTCCGTACTTCGGCAGACTCGGGAAAGTTCTTGCACTCCCAGCTGAGCTGCAGGTCCTTGATTCTGAAGCGAAAGTCAGAGTTCTCGATGTCGAATTCGAGGACGGCGAAAAAGCAACGGTTCCGCGTGCCAACGTGGAGCTGATAGAAGAGTAGGAATGACAGTAACAACTGATCGGACCTGAGAACTGCGCCCCGGGTGACCGCCCGGGGCGCTTTCTCAGGGTCCTCTCGAAGGGAGGGAGCATGAGGCGTACGGCTGTTCTGCTGGCGCTGCTCCTCCTTGCGGTCGGCACGGTGGCAGCTCAGGGGGTAGATCCGCCTGAGAGACCAGAGTCGGCAGTTGAGGAGGAAACCGGAGGGGAGGAGCGGCCGTCCGGTCCTGAAGAAGTAGTCATCGCTCCGGCCCATCTGACAAATACCGTCCGCGTGGCGGCTCTCGACAGGGTGTTCGACCTCCAGGCCACAGATCACCCCAACGATGCCGGCGGGTCGGTGAGTCTCGCATGGGACTTCGACATCAAGGATGAAGTTCCCGATTCACTTGCGGTTATCCGTCGCGGTCCTTCCGGGGTGGAGGAGAGGATCGCCACTCTCGGGGGTATTTCAACAAGGTACACTGACACCACAGTTTCCGATGGGGATTCGTACAGCTACTGGATAGAATCACTCAGACCGGACGGGACCCCTGCAGCGGTCTCTGATGAAGCTGACGCTTCGTCCTCTGCCCAGTGGATCCACTCCGGCCGTGTAGCTATGCTTATCATACTCGCCGCACTTTCCCTCATCATTATCTACTACATCGAGACGGCCAAGCGTGGTAAGAAGCTGTACATCCGGGAGATCGCGGGACTTGCCGCCGTTGACGATGCAGTAGGACGAGCTACGGAAATGGGCAAGCCGGTCCTATACATCCCCGGCATCATGGATATGGATGACATACAGACGATCGCGAGCATGGTGATCCTCGGCAGAGTAGCCATCAAGACCGCGGAGTACGGTTCTGCACTCATGGTCCCGACCGCCAGGAGCGTCGTGATGAGTGTGGCTCAGGAGGTTGTCAAGGAATCCTACCTCCAGGCAGGACGCCCCGACGCCTTCAACAGAGAGGATATCCAGTACCTTACAGATGACCAGTTCGGGTATGCAGCCGGTGTTGACGGTATTATGGTGCGGGAGAAGCCTGCCGCCATCTTCATGCTGGGTACTTTCTACGCGGAAAGCCTCATCCTCGCGGAGACAGGCCGGAGCGTAGGAGCTATCCAGATAGCCGGCACCGCCATGCCCAGTCAGATACCTTTCTTCGTAGCCGCATGCGACTACACACTCATCGGGGAGGAGCTCTTTGCAGCCAGCGCATACCTGTCCAGAGAGCCAAAACTCCTTGGAAGCCTCAAGGGGCAGGATGCCGGTAAGCTCTTCTTCATCATCCTGATCCTCCTTGGTGTGATCGCTGCCACGATAGGTCAATTCTGGGCACCATTGAGCAGTGTTGCGGACTTCCTCCGCAGCCTGGTCGCGGTAAGTTAGGAGGCCGGCATGAGAATAGTGATACCGCTGGCCATAACATTCGTGGCCGGCATGATAATGGTGCTTAACTTTTTTGTACCTCATGAGCCGTTCAAGCTCCTCGGAGACAACCTGCAGGAATGGTACATGATAGTGGCTTCGGCCGCAATCTTCCTCGGGGCGATGAATCTGCTCCACGTACACTTCAGGAAGATCCGTCTCAAGCTGAAGAACTGGAAATACAGCCCGGTCACCATAATCGGTTTCCTGATGATGCTCGTCACGGGCATCATCTACGGAGTGGTCGAAGGTATGCCTTTCGACTACCTGTTCCAGAGTGCTGTAGTTCCGATGGGTGCCACCATGTTCAGTCTGCTGGCCTTCTTCGTGGCATCCGCCGCCTTCAGGGCCTTCAGGGCATCCAACTGGCGTGCGACGCTGCTTCTCACCTCGGCCTTCATCGTCATGCTCGGTCAGGTGCCGATAGGCGCCATGATCTGGGATAAGATCCCTCTGGCCAAGGTCTGGCTGATGAGCGTTCCCAACACCGCTGGACAGCGAGCGGTGATGATCGGGGCCGCCATGGGCGTGGTCGCCACCTCCCTCCGCATGATCTTCGGGATCGAGCGGAGTTATCTTGGAGGTACGGACTGATGGCCGGCATGATAGAGAAGATGGGCAACCTGGACAGGAGAATAATCTTCATTCTCATTGCCCTCTCCGTGATCATCCCACTGGCACTCGGGCTGATTTTTCCGAATCCCGTGGGTGCCGAGCCCAGCAGAGCGCTTTTCGACTACGTCGAAGCCCTCCCCGCTGGTTCGAGCGTTCTCCTGAGTTTCGACTACGATCCTTCGACGATGCCTGAGCTGCAGCCGATGGCAATGGCAATGCTCCAGCACCTCTTCAGGAACGACGTCAAGGTTGTTGGAATGGCTCTGTGGCCTATGGGGGCGAGTCTCGGGCAGGACGCCATGTCCTCGGTCGGAGACAGTCTCGGCAAGGTCCAGTACGAGGACTGGTGTATGCTCGGATACAAGACCGGCGGCGGTGTGATGATAGTCCGTCTCGGTTCAGGTATTCAGGCGGTGTTTCCCACCGACAAGGACAATGTGCCATGGAGTGAGATCCCCATGCTTGCTGCTTACTCCACTCTGCAGGATTTCGATATGGTCCTCTCGCTCTCCGCCGGTGACCCCGGTATCCCCGCATGGATAATGATGGCTGGGGATCGATTCGGAGTGCCTATCGGAGGTGGCTGTACCGCTGTCAGCGCCCCGCAGTTCTATCCCTATCTCGGGACGGGACAGCTGGTCGGCCTCCTCGGAGGCCTCAAGGGCGCAGCGGATTACGAGACTCTCGTCCGCGAGCACCCTGACGCTGTCGGGGCAGAGGGCGGAAGAGCTGTTGCGGGAATGGCCCCGCAGTCAGTGGCGCACCTGGTGATAATGCTCCTGATAGTGATGGGTAACGTTGCCTATTTTGCTGAGAAGAAGCGGAAAGGAGGTGTGAAATGAACTGGGAGATACTGGGTATATGGATAGGGGCTCTTCTATCGCTCTCGCTCTACAGTTTCCTGTACCGCGATAACCCCTTCTACAAGTTCGCCGAGCACCTCTTCGTAGGAATGAGTGCAGGCTACTGGGTCATCTACACGATCGAGAACGTGCTCAAGCCCAACTGGTGGCAGCGCATGTTCCCGGCGGAGGGCGGCTTCCAGATAGTGTGGGTCATACCTGGCATCTTCGCCTTCTTCATGCTGGCCAGGATAGTCCCGAAGATCGCAGGACTGTCCAGGCTCGCCCTGGGCATGATCGTCGGCGCTGGTGCCGGACTCGGCATGGTCAGCGTCTTCCAGACGAATGCACTTGCACAGGTGGAGGGAAGTATCATCTCCATCTCGGCTGGCAGTGCTTTTGAGATGTTCAGCAGCCTCGTGCTGGTGGTCGGTGTCGTATCCGGTCTCGTTTACTTCTTCTTCTCGAAGGAGCATACGGGGATTATCGGAGGTACCGCAAACCTTGGCATCACCATACTGATGGTAGCCTTCGGTGCCAGCTTCGGATACACGATAATGGCCAGACTCAGTCTGCTTATCGGGCAGTCTCAGTTCCTCATGTTCGAGTGGCTCCCCACCATCCCGAGGATACTTGGGATAGGAGGAGGGGCCTAGCAGATCAAAGCCTCTTAGCCCATTGGGGACATGCACCGGCGGTGCATGTCCCCTATCCTTATCCTTTGCCTTGCCCCAAGACCCGCCCCATTAAATGGTGCCACCCACCATTTTCACCTTTTTTCGGTTGACTGCGAAGTAGTACACTCTACATACTCAATTATCTATATCAATTGAATTGCTGACCGAAGGGATGGCTGAAATGGGTGTCAGAGCCGTAACGGGAATCGTACTGATGACTCTGCTGTCGGCCACCTCGATTGCAGTCGCAGGCGATACAGGCACCATTGTCGGGCATGTATGGGATGAGTCTGGTGAACCTCGGTTCACTGCTACCGTGATGGTCATTGGGACTTCGTACGGCGCAATGACTGATGCCAATGGTGAGTACATAATAATCAACCTCCCCAAGGGCGTATATGAACTTCAGGCTGCTATGATCTGTTTTGAAGCCGAAACATCCCCTGTTGTACATGTACTCGCGGGGGATACTGTGTCAGTTGACTTCTTTCTCAAAGAGGAAGTCGCCTGCGATACTCGCATCGTTGTCTCAGGCAGTACTTTAATTAATGACAATGCAGTAATTGTTTCGAGTCCAGAAGACATAACCCCACTGCCCGTTGCCGGTATTCAGGACTTCATCGCAGGGACGGTGAGCGTCACCAACTGCGGTGAGCGCTGGGGTGAGGTCGGACACGACAGTCCATATACTGAGTGGCTGGGTGTGCGGGATGCTTCAGCAATTGGAAGCACTCTCCATTTCCGGGGAAGTAGAGCCGGGGAGGCTGTATATACAGTCGATGGTGTTGAACATACAGATCCGACTACCGGTTTCTTCAGCAGCGACATCCCGATGTCCGCAATCAGCAGGATCTCGCTCCACCGTGACGGATTTGACACATTGTACGGTAGTGCTCAATCCGATGCAGTCAATATCATTACTCCAGAGGGCAGGTCTTCATATCATGGTTCGATAAACATTGGTGGAAATGACTGGCAGGCCCTCGGTCTTGCCAGCGACTCTCACTGGGGAGGCTTTGATCCAGCATCTCCTGACAGCGGCTGGAGATGGAGCAATGTGAGCCCCTTCTCGGACGCCAGATTCAATGCCGAGGTCTCCATTGGAGGACCGGAGCCCATTGCGAATTACCTCCTTCCGGCCATTGGCATAGACATTCCCGGTGATGTTCGAGTATTTGCGTCAGGCGGATTCCGACAGACCGGGGGAGGTGAGGATGGAAGGTACGGCTACGGCTTCGATGAATGGCTCACTTCGTACACTGGTAATGTGAAGCTGACATATAGACCCTATTCTGGAACAATGTTCAGTCTGACCTATTTCAAAATGGACAGGACTGAAGGCTGGTTCGGTATCGGAGACTTCTGGAACTGGAGCAGGTACGAGGAGCCTTACATCGACACCGACTCCCTCTCGCCAGCCTATGGGGACACCCTGGCCTGGGGACGGGACATCCTCTACGGTCTTCCTACCAGGAGCTGGGAGAATTCCGCCATTGGGCTGAATTTCATGCAGACACTGAGTGATGTCACTTATATCGATGTTGCTCTCAACAGCTATCGAACCTCCTTCGACCGCAGGATACGGAACGATCCCCAAGGTCCGTACGATACCGAGTGGCTTGGGGAAGGCTGGGGAGAGGAGCAATGGCAGGCTTACGATCCGCAGCGCTCAGTGGATGAAGAGGGATTCTATAGAGCTGGAACCAGCCGGCATGCCTGGAGCGAGACCGAGAGTATTGTATCAACTCTCAGGACCGATCTGACTACAATGATCAGCAGAAGGAACCAGCTCAAGGCCGGTATTGAGCTCAAGTATTTTGACGTATTCCATTACAGCGTGGATGTACCCTCAGCAGGTGCGGCACATTTCAACAGGTACCATGCATTTCCCAACTCCGGGGCATTATACCTGCGGGACAGAATGTGGCTGGACGGTGTTGTTCTGGACATCGGCGCCCGGCTCGATTACTTCGATCCGAATCAGGATATCGACCCTCCATCCGGCCCGGTCGATCCGGGGCCGGATTATCCACCAACCCTGGCTGACTCTCTGACCGGTTCACCCAAGTTCAGGCTAAACCCCAGACTTGGAGTGTCGTACATTCTGAGTGAGCAGGGTGTATTGCACGTTTCGTATTGTCATTACAGTCGGCATCAAAGGCTCGATCTGATGTACGGCGGAGGACAGCCGTCGAGCAAACCCGGGGAGATACCAGTTCTTGGTGATCCCGATCTTTCCCACGAAGTGACGGTCGCATATGAAGCGGGACTGCGGCATGAGCTTGGTAATGATGCATACTTCGACATCACTGCATTCTACCGCGATATGTCAGGTCTTGTTGACACAAGGCCGGTTTACTCATCCGGTGGATCTGAGCCTGACTTCTTCATATACGACAACCTCGACTATGCAGATGCATCCGGGTTCGATGTCCTGCTCCGAAAGTATGCTGATTCCTTCCTTTCCGGCAGCATCGGCTACACATACTCAGTCGCAAAAGGAAGCAGCTCCAACGTTCTGCTGGGGTACCGTACGGTAACTGAGGGTTGGGAACCACTGATCCGTGAGCACTATCTGGACTGGGACCAGCGGCATACCGTCAGTATCGAACTCAACCACAGGGTGCCCAGAGGCAGGGGATTGCGGATAGCGGGTGTCCCCGTTTTTGAGGGCCTCGATACTCATCTGTCATGCCGCTACGGCAGCGGATTCCCCTACAGCCAGACTAATCAGGGAACCGCCCGGCCTGTCATCAACGGAGAGCGATACCCCTCTACGTTGATAGCTGACCTCAAAGTAAGCAGAGCCTTCTGGCTCGGGGACATGACCCTGAATGCCTGGTGCGAGGTGGATAACCTGTTCAACAGTCACAATGTCGACTTCATTGCCGATGTAGAGTGGTACGATGCAGATATGGGAATGGATGAGTGCGGTGGGGCAGGTCATGATCCCACTGGCCCCCTGAACAACATGTACGCCTTCAGCAGACCTCGAACGATATCCTTCGGACTCGGGCTCGAATGGTGATCGGGAAGGATGCAATGTGCTGATCTGCCACTCTAATCCCTTCTCCCTGTTGCAACTACTTCATTCGAAAGCACTTGATGCAGTCATTGAAGGCAATTCCGAGAACAATTCTAGGGAACTGTCTGCCTTACTTCTGGTTTTACATACGGGAGGAAGGATGGAGGACGGAAATGCCGTCTCTTCCCGGAAAGTATGGGGATAGCGTATCCACTACCGAATTTGGTGGTGGAAGGGCACCTCCATGCGAAGCTCACTTAGCTCACTGCAATCCTATACAAGAAGCACGATATAGATGGCTGCTGCGGGATTGCCATGCCCCCTTTTCAATAGCTGGATCTGGTTGTCTTGACTCCGGTTTCAACGGGGCGTATGCTCAAGTCGAATCAACAAATACGAGCAGGGGAGGTATACTCTCAGAATCAGTTTCAGATTTCTCTAACACTTTGCAACGCAACGAATTGTATGACTCCTGGAGGAGTGTAGAAGGGGGTGTGCAGCATGCTTCTTCGCGGAGTCGAGGTCTTGTTTCAACCGCGACTGGGAGGTCGCGAAATGGAAGGGAGCTACTGCGGTGCCTAGAAAAGCAACGTTACTGTCCATTGTCCTAGTGCTGTTCGTGGCTCTGTCAGCAACGGCTGGTACCACCGGCAAGATAGCCGGAAGAATCACCGACGGCTCAGGAGAGCCGCTCATCGGTGCCACCGTGATGGTCGTAGGGACTTCCTACGGCGCAATGACGGATGCCAATGGAGAGTACTTCATCATCAACCTGCAGCCTGGCCAGTACGATGTACAGGCTCGAATGGTCGGTATGCAGGACCAGACAGCGCAGGGTGTGATGGTCATCGTTGACCAGACATCCCCGCTGAACTTTTCGCTGAATAGCGGCGGAACAGTCGGAGAGACCTTTATACAGGTGTCCGGCTCAAGGGATGCGATCCTTTTCAACTCGAGCGAGTCCGTTTCGGTCGTCGGTCGAGATGAGATAAGGACCATGCCCGTCGCCGGTATTGCAGATGTGGTCGGCAGGCAGGCAGGCGCCACCAACAGGGGCGGCCTCCACATGCGCGGTGGCCGCAGCGGCGAGGTCGTTTACCTCGTTGACGGCGTCGCTCAGATCGACCCGACGAACAATGTTTTCAACAGTGACATCCCGATGTCAGCTGTTGCCGAGACCTCCATCATAAGTGGTGGTTTTGGAGCAGAGTACGGTAATGCGCAGTCCGGTGTGGTCAACATCGTCACCCGCGAGGGTGGACGTTCGTACCATGGTGAGATCAGCGCGAACGGCAACAATTTTGATGCCCTCGGCCTTGCCAGCGACTGGCACTGGGGCGGTATCGATCCAGCTGCACCCGATAGCGGATGGAGATGGAGCAATATCGGTCCCTTTGCGGAAGCCAGGCTTAATGCCGAGGCCTCCCTGGGCGGACCCGAGCCCATCACAAGCTACCTTCTACCCGCCATCGGTCTCGACATCCCCGGCGACATGAACCTCTTCCTCGTCGGTGAATACCTTCAGACAGGTGGAGGCGAGAACGGAAGGTACGGCTACGGTTACAACGACTGGGGTCAGACCTACACCGGTAACGTCAAGCTCACTTACAAGCCCAACCCCAGAACCAAGATCAACCTTACCGGTTACTACATGGATCGCATGGCCGGCTGGAGCGATTGGGGATGGCACAGGTTCGAGAATCCCTACATCGACACGGATACCACCTCCTCGGCTTATGGCGACACTCTCGCCTGGGGCAAGGACATTCTCTACGGTCTGCCTACAAGGTTCTGGAACAACTACAGTGTCGGCATTAGCGTCACCCAGACTCTCAGCGACGCCACATTCATGGAAGTCAAACTCAACCAGTACCAGGCGGCTTTCAGCTACAAGATCAGAAATAATCCAGATGCCACCGATCCCACTCTTCAGACAGAGTGGCTCGGTGAGGACTGGAGCTGGGACGACTGGCAGAATTACACGCCCTCCAGGATACAGGACACCGACGGGTTCTACCGTCAGGGTGCAAGCCGTATGGCGTGGGGCGAGACGGTGAGCACAACCTCCACTTTCAGGATGGATCTCACAAGCCAGATCAATCAGGAGCATCAGCTCAAGGCCGGTATTGAGGGCAAGTACTACGACATCTTCGATTACAGCATCGATACGGCCTCAGGTGGCAACATCTATGCCAACAGATATCACGCCTTCCCCAATTCGGGTGCGGCGTATATCCAGGACAAGATGGAGTATCGCGGCATGATCGTTAATGCCGGTCTTCGCTTCGATTACTTCGATCCCAATTTTGATGAGTATCCCGCCGATCCCACGAACCCCGTTAATCCCGGGACAGAGGCCGGCGATCCGGATCACATCATCAATCCAGTCAGCGTTCCGGTGAAGTACCACCTGAGTCCGCGTGTTGGATTCTCCCATCCCATCACCGAGCGCGATGTCCTTCACTTCACATACGGTCACTACTTCCAGACCCCTGCATTCGACCGTATGTTCCGCGGGGCTGACTTCGACCTCTCGGGCGCCTTCCCGCAGGTTGGCAATCCCGACCTGTCTCCTGAGGAGACCATCTCCTACGAGATCGGTGTGAAGCATCAGTTCGACGACATCACCATGATCGACGTAACGGGCTACTACAAGGACATCACCGGTCTCGTCGACATGCAGCAGAACTTCTACTCTGCGGTTGATGCCTACGACCTCTTCATCAATGGTGACTACGGTAATATCAGAGGTGCAGAGCTGACTCTTCAGAGAAGGCCGAGCAATTTCTGGTCAGGCAGCGTCAACTACACTTACGCAATTGCCATGGGCAAGAGCTCCGGCTCGACCCAGAACTACCAGTACACATGGGCCGGCTGGATAATTCCCAAGAAGGAGTCCTATCTCAATTGGGACCAGAGGCACAGTGTCAACGCGGAATTCGATTTCCGCATTCCACAGGGTGAGGGTCCCAGGATCGGTGAAACCCCGTTCCTCGAAGGCTTCGGTCTTCATCTCTCCTGGAACTACGGCAGCGGATTCCCCTACAGCCAGGCTGATCAGGGAACCGCCCAGCCGGAGATCAATGGTCAGAGATATCCATGGACCATGATGACCACCCTCAAGGTCAACAAGACCTTCTGGGTCGGTGATCTGATCCTTGATGCCTACTGTCAGGTCAACAACCTGTTCGACAGGCAGAATATCAACACCATCATTGATCCGGCCTGGTACGATGCCGACATGAACGGCGACGGCCAGCCCGATCACGATCCCAAGGGATCTGCAGGTAATCCGTACGTCTTCAGCAGACCCAGAATGATCAGGTTCGGCCTCGGTATCGAGTGGTAGCCTGAGAAGAACAACTGTCCGTGGGACCGGCTTCTGCCGGTCCCATGGCACTTGACTGGAATGACATAAGGAGAGAACTAGATGCGTAAATTCCTGCTGCTGTTCCTCGTGCTCACAGCCATAGCGTGGGCACAGCCAGAGGAACCCGGAACAGAAGAGGCTCCAATTGAAGAGGTGACCGAGGTCATCGAGGAGCCTGTAGTTGAAGAGCCGGTTATCGAGGAACCTGTTGTACAGGAGCCCGTGGCCGATGCTCCAGTAGGTGAGGAAGTAGAGCGCGCGGAGAGCGCCAGCATGGACCTCAAGGACCTCTTCCTTGCAGGCGGACCCTTCATGTATCCGCTCCTTCTCTCGCTTCTTATCGGAATCGCTGTTGCTGTAGAGAGGTTTATCACCTACGGCAAACTCCGGATTGATGTCAACTCCTTCCTCGAGAAGGTCGGTGGCTTCATCCGTAAGGGCGATATCAAAGGCGCTGAGGATCTCTGCGCCAGGACAAGTGGACCTGTTGCATCGATAATGCATGCCGGACTTGTCCGACACGACAAGGGACTTGAAGCCGTCGAGAAGGCTGTCGAGAGCGCAGGCGGTATTGAAATGGCCTTCCTCGAGAAGGGTATCGTTGTACTTGCTTCGGTCTCGAGCATCGCACCGATGCTTGGATTCCTTGGTACGGTTTCTGGAATGATCAAGGCTTTCGGTGAGATTGCCGCTGCGAAGAACGTCGAGGCCAGCCTCGTCGCCGGTGGTATCCAGGAAGCCCTCATCACAACTGCGACTGGTCTTACAATCGCGATTCCGATCCAGATGGCCCATAACTACTTCATCGCCAAGATCGGACGATTCGTGATCGATATGGAAGAAGCCAGCATTTTCCTCGTGGATAAGCTGTCGGACATGGAGCACCTCAAGCAGCTGTAATGGTAAGAAGGAGCACGGATGCGGATACGTAACAGACCGAGAGCAAGCGGGGATATCCCCGATGCCTCAATGTCCGACATTGCGTTCCTGCTGCTTATCTTCTTCCTGGTCACGACCACTTTTGAGGTGCAGAAAGGGATCTCTTTCAAGCTTCCAAAGAAGCCTGATTCGGAGACCCAGGAAGTGGTCATCGACGAGACGAACAGACTCGTCATGACCATCAAGCAGTGGGGAGCCCACGAGTATGTGGCCCTGATCGATCAGGCGCCGCCCGAGGGCCCCCTGCAAAGGGCGAGAGCCGGTGAGGACGTGAGCCTCCAGGACACGAGCCTGCATAACGGAATAAGAACGCTGGCCTCCCAGAGGGTGGAAGCAATGTCGGCATCGCTCGACAGGCTTCTGAGCAACCTCCAGGTGGCTAAGGGCGTTCCTTCCGGGACGTACAGCTCACTTGAAACCGCGATTAGTGCGGAAAATCTCGTACCCATGGTGAGACCCGGCATTCTGCGGACCATCATGGGCAGCCGGATACCGCTGGAGATGGATCCCATCTTCGGAGAGATCGCTTTCGGTGACACACTTGTTCTCTCAGATGTGCGGCAGGGCGAAATAGCCTCTGTTGTCCGAGAGAGCGAGCTGGTCGTGATCCTCAAGTTCTTCCCGGATTGTGATTATGAGGGCATGATATTTGCCCTTGACCTTCTCCGCCTGAATGGCGTGAGCAGGACAGGAGTCACAATCCAGGAGAGACTCGGAGGTGATGCCTGATGAAATTCAAGAGAAGAATGAAGGTTACTGGAAATATCTTCACGGGAACGATGGCCGACATCGTTTTCCTGCTCCTGGTTTTCTTCATGGCGACTACATTGTTCAAGGAGGATGGTGGCCTTCGGGTCCGCTTCCCCCAGGCACATCACGAAGTGATGAATGAGCTCGGCAAGCAGTACCTGACGGTCACCGTATGGGTCAAGCAGGTTGAGCCTGGCAATGACAGCAGCGAGCTGGTCGCAAGGATAGGGGACTACGATATGCCCCTCTCCCAGATCGCTGAGCAGCTGTCCATTCTGAGCGACAGGTTCTGGCGCGAACAGAACAAGCGTCTGGACGTTGTTGTGCTGAACATCGACTCGCGAGTCCCGATGCAGGCAATGGTCGATCTTTTCGGATCAATGAGGTTTGAAGAGATATACAGTATTCAGTTTAATGCTGAAGAACTCGGACTCTACTGAGAGGGGGGATGATGTCCAAAGACAGCAATGGCGATTACAGGCACTCCACCCTCAACTTCGAGTGGGGCATGGTTATAGGCCTCGCGATACTCATCATCTTCTTCGAGCTTATCCCGGCTAGCCAGCTTGGTAGGCTCTCCACGCGGACGGTGGACAGCGAGATGGAGGCGGTAGAAACCGACATCGCCTTCGATGACACCGTCGAGGAGCAGGAAGAGGAGATCGAGGAGGAGCAGGAAGAGCAGGAGGAGGAAGTCGAGCAGGAGGTTGAGGAACTTGACGTCGATGTGACTCTCTCTCTCGAGGATGAGACAGAAGGCCTCGAAGAGGTTTCGACGATCGAGCAGGGCGACGAGGCTGCTGAGCAGGAGTCGGAAGGCACCGGACCGCCGCGTTTCATGCCGGCGGAGGTATTTCCGACCTGCACCTATCAGCCAAGACCCGACTATCCGGCAATGGCCCTTCAGGCCGGGATAGAGGGCAGCGTCGTGCTATGGGTGTTCGTCGACTCTAGCGGAAGCGTTGTTGATGTGCAGCTCTACAATTCAAGCGGAGTCAATGCACTTGATCAGGCGGCCCTGTCGGCAGCCTGGAACACAAGGTGGACTCCCGCGCAGAACAACGGCATCCCAGTGAGTGTATGGACAACCGTCACGTACAACTTCAGTCTCGAAAACTGATCGTATGATGAAAGTGCAAGAGAAGATAACCGGAATCGCGGATGTGCGGACCGAGAGCCATAATGGAACTCGGGATGCAACCACGAAGTCATCTAGGAATTGGAGGTAAAGGGAAGTATGAGGAACTCCAGCTATACTCGCGGGTTCCTGGTACTCTCGGTGCTGGCAGTGTTCGCACTGTCAGGCACCGGCCTTGCCAGGGAGGTGCGCGAGGTACCTATGCCGGAGGGCTCGACCGATGCCCGGCCACCGGCTGTATGGATGCTCCACAACCTGAGCAACATGTGGAGCGCTCTCATGAACATCGGTATGTACGGCGATCCATGGGCGAACTACCCGTCAATGGAGTGGCCGGCCGGTGAGGGCAGCAGTTATCTCTTCACAGGAGATCTCTGGACGTGCCAGTACGGTGCGGTAACAGCACCTAATCCGGACTCTGTCGCAAAATGGATGAGCGGCAGTGATTACGGCAACTGGGAATTGTGGGCCAGCGAGGGATTCGCAGCTGAGAAGCTGAGTCCCGGACCCACCGCTCTCGAAGAGACCCAGTACGGTTTCGACGACTGGAACTATCCAGGCCAGAACTCGGATCCATACGGTATCGGGATCTACAATGAGAACTACGGCTGGGGCACCCCGGGCTACAACGACTTCATCGCCCAGGACCTCATCCTGACGCATCATCCCGAGCACGGCAGCGGTGAGCCGCTCGACGCCTTCATGGTGTCGATGAAGGCTGACTGCGATGCTGCAACTGGTGACGTGTCTGAATGCCACATCGATGACCTGGTCTACTACGACGGCCATGCTATCTGGTGCAACGATCCTGACGCAACCTTCGAGTACGTCTTTGACGACGGAACTCTGGCCAGCGCCCAGGACATCTACACCTACCAGCAGAACCCGGATAATACGAGAGCATCAGATGATCCAGAGAACATCTGGTACTACTACAACTACATCGGATCGGATGATATTCTAGACAATGATGTCGATGGGAATGGTGTCAGTGACCATTTCACCATCCTCTTCAGAACTGTCGGAGGAGATACCGTCTGGACTCTTAACGAGTCCGGTCTTGCTTTGTTCTCTGATGGCATGCCTGAGAATCACTGGGAGCACACCGTGGGCGACACGGTTTACCATGTGGTTCCGAGGAACATGAGCTACATCTGGGACGGGGACAATCCGTCCTCAGGTACGGACGATTCAGGTGAGCCTGAACTCGTACCACCTGCCAATGGCTTCATTAGCTGGCGTCTGCTTGATTTCTGGATCAAAAAGGCTAATGGAACAATTGAGCGTCCCATCGATGTCTTCGACTACCCCATTCCTCAGTCGCATGGCTGGTGGAACTGGGAGAGCGATCCTGGTACTGACCTCGAGCAGTACAACTTCATGTGGGGTCAGAACCCGGATGCCAGCGGACAGTACAGCGGACCTGCATACATGACTGACTGGGTAGGGCATCCTCATGCGCCGGAGGCTATAGCTCCGGGCAATCCGGGACCTTTCCCTATCGTTCATGACAACCCGCTTGCACTGGATTACCCGGTGTTCGACTATCGCTTCCTGATCAGCGCGGGTCCGGTCAACCTCCAGGAGGGTGACAGCCTGCACATGGTCGGTGGCTATCTTATCGGCATGGGTCTCGAAGGTGCCAGAGAGGTTGCCGACGGGATGCTGGATGCGTACTACCGCGACGGTGGTTGGGGTGTTCCCAAGCTTCCGCCATCGCCCATTCTCTTCTACGAAGCCGGCAATGGACAGGTCCACCTCGAGTGGGGTTCCAATGCTGAGAGCTACACAGACCTCGGTGGGTACAACATCTATCGCTCGACCTTCGAACCCGCTGGCTGGGAACTCGTTGCTACTCGACCGGTTGGTACAACCAACTACACCGACGAGACAGTCACCAACGGTTTCCCCTACTACTATGTGGTCTGTTCGTACGACGAAGAGACCGATGTAGAGAGTACCAGGTCCAACTACAAACAGACACTCGAGGGTACTCCCCTTCCGGTCACTCCGGTCATGGGTACCGACGCGAACTGGACCGAGAACGTACGGGTAGTCCCGAACCCATACAGGGGTTCGGCCGCATGGGAGCAGACATACTTCGACAAGATCGCCTTCACACATCTGCCAGCCATGTGCAACATTCACATCTACACACTTGCCGGTGACCATGTCATCACCCTTGAACACCGTAGCTGGGGCGGCGAAGAAGGCACGGAGTTCTGGGACCTGATCAGCAGGAACGATCAGGAAGTCACATCTGGGCTCTACATCTATCGTGTTGAGACCAATGATGACTACATAATCGGCAAGTTTGCCGTCATTAGATAAGGGAGGAGTGACCATGAAGCTTACAGGTGTAATCCTGACCGCAGCGGTCGCCGCCTTCCTGCTGTTTCCGACGACAGTCGAGGCTAGTTCCTTTGCTAAGGTCGGAACCTCCGGAGCGCAGTTCCTTAAACTGGGACTGGGCACGCGTGGTATCGCTATGGGAGGCGCATTTGTTGCCTCCGCTGATGATCCCAGCGCGGTGTTCTGGAATCCTGCGTGTCTCGTAAGGGTGCCCGGCACCCAGGTGCAGTTCACCGGGACACAGTGGTTTGCGGATGTCCTCTACGGGGGCGCGGTCGTGAGCAGCGAGTTCCAGGGAATTGGAACATTCGCAGTTTCGTTTGCCATGCTCCAGTCCGGGGATATGGACGTCACCACGGTTGAGCAGCCCGAAGGTACCGGGGAAACATTCAACTGCACCGACATGGTTGCAGGACTTACGTTTTCCAGGATGCTAACGGACAGGTTCAGCGCTGGTCTGACGATCAAGTACGTCAGAGAGCAGTGGGACGATGTCTCCGCCGGCGGGATAGCCGTTGACATGGGTACTCTCTACGATACCGGCTTCAAAACCCTGCGCATCGGCATGGCCATCCAGCACTTCGGCGGCGAGCTCACCCCCGATGGTGAGTTCACCACTTACAACAGCGGGCAGGACTCGCTGATGGCCTACGAGTCGTACTCTATGCCTATGACCTTCAAGCTCGGCATGGCTATGGATGTTATCAACAGGGGACCTCACTTCCTTACAGTAGAGGTCGATGGTATTCATCCTAGTGACAACGTCGAGCAGCTCGGCATCGGCACAGAATACTGGTACAACAACATGTTCGCCCTTCGCGGCGGCTACAGAATCAACACAGACGAAGAGGGTCTGACCGCAGGAGCGGGATTCCGTATCCCGATCGGCGGTAAGACGCTGACCCTTGACTACGCCTATGCGGACTGGAGCAGGCTGGACATGGTTCACAGAGCCAGCCTGGGGTTTGCGTTTTAGCTGAGTCTTACTGAAGGGGCGGGTTGTACCCGCCCCGGTCGGAAGGAATGAATGACGCTCTTGGCAATGCTGCTCACGGTGCTTACCGGATTCCAGGTCACCTGGGAAGTTGAGCCGGCCAGAGGCCAGGCTCACGGCTCGGTGAACCTGACCGTTATCCTTGATTCGGATGATCTTGTCTTCGTCAGGGATGATGGGGTGGAGACCGCCTCATGGGAGGTTGCAGCCACGATAGACGGTATGATGACCGAAAGGAACAGCGGAGCAGTCGGGAGGGACGATCTTCCTCTGGTGGAGACTTTCACTATTTCATCAGTTCCCCCTGGAGAGCATGTCCTCACCATTCTGGCGGGGGATCTCGAGACACGCAGGCAGTTCACATGGGAGGAGGACATCAGTGTTCCTCGCATTGACAGCGTCAGTTGGTCATCGGGCTCTCTGCAGCTCACGGATGGGACGTATCAGAGGGCTCTCGGCTCCACCGAGGTCTTCTGGAGCGTCTATCCGCCGGAAGCTGAACTCCAGCAGGATACCGTAAGCGCCGCATGGATGCTTCGGGATCATGCAGGGGTTATCCAGCGCGAAGGATGGATGGGTATAGAGTTTTCACAGGGCAGGTTCCGGTGCCGGGCCGATGTCGGCCTTACCGGACTCGATGGAGGTGAGTACGATCTGCTTGCCGTTCTTCTGAAGGGTGAGGAGATAGTCTCCGCCGCAAGGGAGGAACTCGCAATCATGCAGGCCTGGGACATATGGGGTGATGACCCGGAGCTCACGAGGAGCCTGGTCAGACCCATTGCATCCTCAGCAGAGATATCTGCTCTTGAGGACGCGGAAGGTCCCTCATCCAGAGTCGCTGTCATGGCGGAATTCTGGGCACAGAGGGATCCCACTCCCGGGACTGTAAGGAACGAGTACCTCGAGGAGTATCTGGAGAGACTGGACTACATCGAGGAGCATTTCTCGGTTCACTCTTCACTTGGAATAATATCGGATCAGGGCAGAGTCTACGCTCTTCTCGGACCCCCAGATATGATCGAGGATATGCCTCTGGAGCTTTCCACGCTGCCCTCGATCACATGGATCTACTTCTCTCCTCCGCTCGAAGTGGTCTTTATCGATCACTATGCAGTTGGGGCTTTCGATCTCGTGACCGACTGGGAGGAGGTGCGAAGTGACTGGGAGAAGCTCTAGAGCAATGTTCTTCCTGGTCTCTCTGATGCTTGTCTCCGTAGTGGGAGCGGGTTCCCTTGCCTCGATGAGCCAGGGTGAAATTCATTTCGGAATCGATACTGCGCTTTTCGACTACTATCACAGCGATACACTCGTCATAGAGGTCTACGAGCAGATGCTGGTGGACCAGTTCTCGATGGATTCTGACTCCATTGCCGGATTCGAAACACTGGTTGTACTTAGAACCGAGACAGGCGATACAGTCGCCGTCAGCCAGTGGTTCTCAGAAGTCGAATGGATGGAAGAAAGGTCTGTTGTTAACAGCACTGCCATCCCGGTAGTGTCTGGCGAGTATATTCTCGATGTCGTTGTCACCGATGGAGGTAACGGACGACAGGGAACTGTTTCCAGACCTCTTTCGGTAACAGCAATCGGACATCTCAGTGAACTCGAACTGGCCAGGGCTCTTGTCCCGGCCCCTGAGAGTTCAGCGAATCCCCTGCTGAAGGGTGGGCTTCTGGTCTACCCGGCAGCAAACGGGGGTTACATGCTTCCCGCAGAACACACACTCTACTATTATGCGGAAGTCTATGATGTCGGAGGACAGACAGTTAAGCTGCGGAGTCGACTTGAGAATTCGTCCGGAGAGACCATTTTCGCAAGACCATGGAAGACAGTTGATGTCCCGGAAGGGGCTGATGTCATAGCTTTGATCGACAGCCTGGACCTTCAGGTTGTCCGTGGTTCAGGGCTGCATAGAATGGTACTGGGAATGGTCATTCAGGATGATACTCTTGAGGTCGACAAGCTGCTTATGGTCGGAAGGGCCATCGAGACTGTAGCCAGTCAAGGGGATTCACTCTACGCTGGTGAGGTTTCGATGATCGCTTATCCAGAGCACTTCACGCTCATCCTTTCCGATGCCGAGATGGACCTGTACGAGGATCTCGACGATGCCGCGAAGGTCCGGTTCTACACAGCCTACTGGCAGGACAGAACCGCTGACAGACAGGCCTTCGAGCAGCGATGTATGGAGAGCGCAAGATATTCCGGTTCCTTTAAAGAGGGCTGGGAAACCGATCGGGGACGGGTGTACGTGATATACGGCGCTCCTGATGACATCGAAGCGGTCCCGTTCACCATCGACCAGATACCTTATGAGATCTGGTCCTACTATGAGAGCGGAAACGATAGATTCGTGTTCGCCGACAGAACGGGAACGGGTTCTTATGAGCAGATATTCTCCACCGTAGAGGGGGAGAGCAGCTATTCCAATTGGGAGGACATGCTTGCTCCGGTAACCGGTGCATCCGGTTACGGAGGGGTTGACTCCTTTCAGGAATGAGAGGCGAAAGGGTTAACATGCCTGCAAACAGTCAGAGAGCAACTTCAAAGCAGGCTGAAGTTTTCGTTGATGCGGTTACAGAGCCGCTGCAAAATTGGAGGTTAAATATGGTATTCTTCGCGGGATCGCATAAGGCTGGTCTCTTGACCATCCTGACAGCGCTCCTGTTGCCAGTTCTCGGAGTCGGCATAGCAAGTGCAGACATGAACGTCGGGGATACGATCAACCTGCTGGTTCCTAACCTGGAGGAGTTCCCGAAAGAGCCTGCGACACATCAGTTCACCTGCCGCGCTGTGACCGAGCATGCTTACTGGCTTGTACAGGACACTGTATCGTGCGATAAAAAGGGAGGAACGGTTTTCACCGATTCGCTCTGCTGGGGGGTTACCTTCACACAGGGCGAGCTCGACACTCTAACCTCTGAATTTGAGGGTGGAGGCGTCGATGTCTGGGGGACGGTCACCGGAACCATGGGTACTCCCGTGGACACCGATGGCGATCCGAAGATATGGGTCGTCCTTGCGACCATCCCTACCAAGTACAACTCTGGTCCATCTTCGCAGGGACCGAGAAACAACATGGTTTATGTCGACCCTCAGGACCTGAACGGTGAGTTCAATGGTCACGACATCTTCTATGTGAACCTGCATACGTATGCTACTGTAGGTTCTACGCTGAGTAAGGCCAAGGCGATGAGAAGGATCTACGTCCCCAATGGACTTGCGATCCTTTCACGACTCAGCCGCATGCAAACAGAGGAAGAGTGGATCGTCAGAGGTCTTGGAGCCATTGCTCAGTACCTCAGTTATGGTTTCACTCAGACCGACCCGGGCAACATGGGTCACTACTATATACTGGGCCAGTTCCGGCTCTCACCCTACATCGATCTGACAACTGCCCTCGCAAGTCCCGCGAAGGGCAACTGGGCCGGTTCGAGGGGGCAGCAGTTCCTGTGGTTCATGTACCTCATGCAGCGTGAGGGCGAAGACATCATCGGTGATATCGCTCTCTCCGATACTACCGGCATGCTGAACATCGCACATGCGATTGATCCATCAGTAGCCGATAGTCTTGCGATAGAAACAAACGTTGTTCCTATCTACAATGACTGGATCATCTGCAACCTCGTAAGCGCCTTCCGCGATGGTATGGAAGGTGGCAAGTACACATACGAGTTCCTTGCAGGCAGTGATTACCAGTTCGGACACATCGGTGCAGGAGCTGCGTTCGCTCACACGTTCGCCAGCTACCCGCTTGATGAAATATGGATAGCCCCCGAGGGTTCCGGTCTGGAAGCTCCGATCTGGGCTATACAGTACTGCGCCTTCAATAGTGGCTACTCCGCCACTCCCACCATGTACTTCAATGGTATGTTCTCCGATGGCGGTGGATCAGGTTCGATCATCAACTCCGCCTGGGATGCCTGGGTTGTTTCAATAGACACTACTGCAGAGGAGATCCACTCGATCGAATCTGTAGAGCTGAACGATGTCTATAACGGCTCCTTTGAGCTCCAGGCTGATGAAGCCTACCTGGTGGTAACCAACAACATTGAGGGCGGCATTTCTGATGCAAGGTATGTTCTGTCTCAGGACACCAACGTGCCGGATGTACTCCTCAGTGCACACCAGAACAACATCAATGACCAGTACATAACTCTCTACACGACGCTCTACGAAGCCGTCCCTGAGGGATTTGACTGGTACGGTCCAATCTTCACCGCTGCTCACGAGGACAGCACAGGCACCTTCGACATGTCCTCATTCTACGGAACCCTCTGGAGCACAAGGTTCAGTGCCTGGGATGATGGCGCCTATACCCTTTCCGTTGCTGGATACGACAGCACAGGCCTCTCGGCCAGCAACAGCATCTCAGCTTCCGTAGCCTGGGCATCCGCCAATGGTGCGGAACTCGAGATCAATGAGATCCAGCTGGATATTCCCGGTGGGTCTCTTGCCCCGGGTGCGATGGTTAGCATGTGCGAGGTCGATATGCTCGGACTCGCCATTGAGACATCAGCATCCCTCGAGACGGTAGAGGGTCAGATGACCGGTGTTGTCGCCGGCCCGATATCGATGCCGGATGTAACGGGTACGCTCTCCTTCCCTGCAGCTACCTCTGAGGGCGCGGTTTACCGCTACACTTCTGACGGCTGGGACAGACAGGACAGCTGGTTCCAGGGAAGCAGGATGTTCGCATCCGTCAATGACGGAGGAATCTACGTTTATGGTGATGGCCCCGGCATTGCCTCCCCTGAGATACCTGCGAACTTCCGTTTCAGCGGAACCTATCCCAATCCGTTCAGTGCTTCGGCGGCTATTAGCTTCGCACTGCCAGTGAGTGGCAGGGTCAGCGTAACCGTCTTCGATATGAGCGGAAGAATAGTCAGAGTGCTCTCCGACACTGAAATGCAGGCGGCAGAGCACACACTGGTCTGGGACGGCATGGATTCCACGGGACATCCCGTTGGAGCCGGCGTCTACTTCTGCAGGCTGCAGGCCGCAGGACAGACCGTCACTCAGAAGATGCTCCGAGTAGAGTAGGGAGGAGGGAGAAATGAAACTAATCAGCGCAGCAATCGTCGCGATTCTTGGCTCCCTTGTACTCCTCAGCGGATGCGCAAACGATCCCACTGACATCCCTGACCCGTATGGCGTCAACGGATTTCTTCAGCTGGGATGGGATGCATATGCAGCTGCAGATTACGAGCAGGCGCTCGAGTACTTCAAGGACGCCATCGACCTCGATGTGAGCGGAATAGAAGCCTATGTGGGTGCAGGCTGGTCAGCCCTCTTCAGAGAGGATTACTGGCGTATAGCCGACAACTACTTCTACATGGCCATCCAGCATGACGCTGGCACCTTCCCGATGCTCGAAGTATCGGAGACTCTGACGCAGGATACCATGTGGACAGTCTTCCAGTGCCTCCACACCGATCTTCCACCGGCGGTACTGGATCCTATCCTGGCGATGACGGCAGACTCGGGAGCCCAGTGGGTTGGTGACGAGATCTACGCGATCGTAGGCTCGACTCCAATCCCTTATCGCTTCTCGAGGACTGATGCCATTTCGATGTTCGATGTCGCGAACGGGTTCTCCGTAGCCTCTATCGATGTAGACAGCATCGTTGGTGACTGGGTCTACCTGACAGTGCCAAGGTCAAACATTGAGGTCCAGGGTGAGTTCTATGACACCTGGATTAACGTGGACAACCAGATAAGCTACGCTTATCGGACGTTCGCTGCATCAGGTAGCGAAACACAGTTCACTTACGATGCCCTCGTGGGTATCGTCATGCTCCAGGACATCCGCGGGGACAACGGTGACAGGCTTCTTGGCACCGCTGCAGCCCGTGGTCTCGAATCCTTGAACACGAACTACCAGTTCGGTCTTGGCAAGAGATACGCAGGTCTGGAGTCTATCGACAATGTGCAGATCATGGGAACAGCTGCGGCCATCGGATTCTCCGATCAGGCCTTCAGGTTCGCATGGTCACTTTGCACAAGCCTGGGCTATGGTGGATCTCTTGATCCAGAAGATGCAACTTTCGTGACCGACCTCATGGTCGTCATCGAGAACATGCTGAACAGCTAGGACCAACCTGGTCCTGTGAGCTGAGCCCCGAGATAAGCAGCCCCCCGGCCCTGCCGGGGGGCTTCCTCCTTATTTAATGGTGCCACCCACCAATTTATTCAACCGGAGAACCATGCCCCTTGAATACTTCCTCTAGTGGGAGTAAGCTGATAATGAAATGGCAAGAAGAATAAGGATCGTTGTTCCAGGCATCCCGCATCACGTCACACAGAGAGGCGTGAGAGGGATACGTCTGTTTGAAGGTATAGATGACCATATACGCTTTCTCCGCATGCTTGCGGCAAGGATGCAACAGTTCAATATCAGAATACAGGCCTGGTGCCTTATGCCGAACCATGTACATCTGGTTGCCGTCCCTGCAGATGAGAATGGCCTATCTCAGGCGATGGGAAGGGCATTCTGGGGGTACACAAGTAGCTATAATAGTATTCATAATATAAAAGGTAGAATGGTCCAGGGTCGCTACTATTCCGCTGCCATGGATGAAGCGCACACATATGCGGCCGTAAGATACATCCTCAGAAACCCAG
>JAOZQW010000269.1:2643-3723 GCA_029932015.1 Candidatus Fermentibacteraceae bacterium | reverse complement strand
TCAGCAGAGTTCACCCCTGTTGACGGCTTTCTTGACCTGGATTACTACGCAACTCCAAATGGCTTCGGCCTGCTGCTGATACTGTCGGGAGAAGCAGCAGAAGACAGCAGCCTTGCCGCACATATCCTGACCTCTCTCGACAGCCTTCCCGACTGCGCGGAAACTGATCTCTGGAGCATTTCACCTGATGCATCAGGATATGCCGAAGTTGCTGCCCTTGCCGGTTCCTACAGCGGATTCCCATGCACCGTTGTTCTTGTCGGTCACTGCGGTTTCCTTGAGATCGATCCAGAGTTCCTTATCACGGAAATTGTTGATGCCTGGTACACCTGGTGCGATCCTGATGGCCGCAGGACCGGCATATGCAACTTCTGCACGCGCTGCAGTCCCTGAGAAGAGCGAGGAACAGCATGAAATGGTTTGAGGATGAGGAATTCTGGAGCAGTGTCTACCCTTTCATGTTCCCTGATTCGAGGATGGAAAGAGCGGAGGATGGCGCGGATGCCATCATGGGGATCACAGGTATCTCCGATGGCGATGTCCTTGATCTATGCTGCGGGCCGGGGAGATTCTCCATCGCAATGGCAAGGAGGGGATTCAGTGTAACCGGTGTTGACAGAACTGAGTATCTACTGCGGATGGCCAGCGAGAGAGCGGCCCTGGAAGGCATGGATATCGAGTGGGTGCCTGAGGATATGCTTCACTTCCTGCGACCATGCTCCTTCGACCTTGTCCTTTCAATGTTTACATCCTTCGGCTACTTCGACAGCCATGACGATAACATGAAAGTCCTCTGCAACATCCATGATTCCCTGAGACCGGGCGGACAGCTCGTTCTGGAGATCATGGGCAAGGAGAACCTCGCCGCCATCTTCCTCGATGCTTCCACTGATGAACTCGAAGATGGAAGTCTGCTTATACAGAAACACCGAGTTGAAGACGGCTGGAGAAAGATCCATAATGACTGGATGATAGTTGACGGTCTCGAGGTCAGGGGAAGATGGCAGCTCTCGCACTGGATCTACAGCGCTATGGAGCTCGAAAGTATGCTGCTTGAGGCCGGTTTTGATTTCATCAGTT
>JAOZQW010000269.1:0-2633 GCA_029932015.1 Candidatus Fermentibacteraceae bacterium | reverse complement strand
CGGTCTTGATCGCTCTCCATATGATGATTCCGCCCGCAGATTACTCATAGTCGCTGCAAGAGGGGAGTAGGGAATGTCCCTGACAACCATTGGACTGCCTGACGATCTTCGAGATTATATACTGGATGTCGGAGTGCGCGAAACACCTGAGCTTCGTCTCCTTCGCGAAGAGACCGCCTCGATGCCGAACGCAGGGATGCAGATATCACCGGAGCAGGGCCAGCTCATGCACTTCCTCACAAAACTTACAGGCGCCAGGAAAGCCATCGAGATCGGTACATTCACCGGTTACAGCGCACTCTGGGTGGCTCTTGCGCTCCCACCGGAGGGACGCCTTGTCGCCTGTGATGTAAATGAGGAGTGGACCGCAATCGGGATGCGCTACTGGAAACAGGCATCGATCGAGGACAGGATCGACCTCCGCATCGCCCCAGCGGCTGATACTCTGCACTCACTGCTTGCAGAAGGTCATGCCGGCACCTATGACCTCGCTTTCATCGACGCTGACAAGACCGGATATCCAGAGTACTACGAACTCTGTCTGAAACTCCTCAGACAGGGGGGACTTATTGCCCTGGACAACATTTTCAGGGGAGGCAGGGTCATCGATCCCATCGATGATGATCCGGGCACCGCTGCCATCAGGGATCTGACCAGAGCCATCACTCATGATCCCAGGGTTGATGCATGTATTGTGCCGATAGGGGATGGACTGAGCCTGGTCAGAAAGAAGTGAACCGGGCAGTTGATCCGGAAGCAAGAGGGAGGAAGCAATGAAAAACAGGATAGTACGCGCACCGGTGATGACAACACTGCTGCTTCTGGGAATACTGGCATCATCAGCAGTCGCAGAGTCAACTGAAAGCTCAGATCTGGTCATAGGCACATTCGACTCACGCTGCGTAGCCCTGGCCTACTACCGTTCAGATGAATTCCTCACCGGGATTGACGCCCAGAAGGCAGAGTACGAAGCAGCCGTTGAAGCAGGCGACACTGAGCGAGCCGAGGAACTTGGTGAGCTTGGACCAGAGCAACAGGAACTCGCACACGAGCGGGTCTTCAGTACCGGTGATATCGACGAGATCATCTGGACCATCTGGAGTGAGCTCCCAGGAGTTGCCGAAGAGGCCGGGGTCGATCTGATCGTCAGCACCTGGGACATCATCTACAGGGATGAGAGTTTTGAGTTCGTTGACGTAACCGACCTGCTCGTGGTCTTCTTCGATCCTTCGGAGGAGACACTCGATATGATCGAGACCATGCAGGGGATGCCCGCCATCCCATCCCAGTTCATAAACGATGCAAATGAATGAAGTATCAGTTGCTAGGCAAATGAGGATTAGAAGGAGGAGAACAGGATGGCACTGATCACTCTTAAAGGCAATTCAATCCGGACTTACGGAGACCTGCCGGCAGTAGGTACACAATCTCCAGACTTCGTTCTTGTCGGTAAGGATCTCTTGGAAGTAGCACTGGGGAGCCTTGCAGGGGTAACTCTGGTCCTTAACATCTTTCCGAGCCTGGATACACCTGTATGCGCCATGTCGGTCAGACGGTTCAACGCGGAAGCAGCTGCCAGAGATGGTGTTAAAGTCCTCTGCATATCTGCTGATCTACCCTTCGCACATGCCAGATTCTGTGAGACGGAAGGTATAGAGAACGTCCTGAGTCTCTCAAACTTCAGATCACCGGACTTCGGCAGGGATTACGGGGTTGAGATCACAACGGGTCCGCTCAGAGGACTTCTTTCCAGGGCAGTTCTCATCATCGATCCGGAGGGCAAGGTTGTCTATACCGAACAGGTTCCGGAAATAGTTGAGGAGCCTGATTACGAAGCAGCACAGAAAGCACTTCCATAATTCTGCTGGATCGAGGAGATATTCCGATATTCATCTGATGGAAGTTACATGCATGTCACCGGAATGCAGGTACTAGCGCTCTACACAACGGATATCTCAAATGCAGTAGACTTTTACTCTCACCGAGTTCAAGAACAGGATCCTGACGGCAATATCATCGAGTTTGCGGGCAAACTCTGATAAGGAGAGCACCATGACAAAGGGACTCATCCCGGTTCTGCAGATGGACGACAGGACAGCTCTGGACGCGGCGATGGAACACCTGAGCGAGCAAGGCTACAAGGCCGAAGTCGGCTCTTTCTCAGACCTGACCAAAGTCGAACACCAGGACTGGATGACACCTGAGAACGGCGGCTTCATCTTCTACCTGGAGGAATCGAAGTATGAGGCAGCCATGACAATGCTGGACGACTTCTTCGGATACGTTCCTGATGAGGAATGACCACAGGGCGACCTGACTATCCAGAAATCTGAGTGATTGTACAAGGATATCGATCAACCCGGAATCTGGAGGATGCTGTCACTGCTGCCCCTGCTAGTCTGCAGGATAACTATCCACCGGGTTATACAGCTGCAGTATAACACCGTCATTTCCGTTGTTAGAATGCAGACTCTCATCTCTATATGTCAGGATACCACTCTTGACGTACTGTATCCAGTACAATATTCTCCTTTAAGAGAACCAGAGTCCCGAGTTATACAGCAGCTGTACAATCATTGTTAGGTGGAAAGGAAAAAAAGAAAGCTCACAAACGAACAAGGAGAGAAAAGAAA
>JAOZQW010000268.1:614-3729 GCA_029932015.1 Candidatus Fermentibacteraceae bacterium | reverse complement strand
AGTGCAGTAAATGGTCAACGAAGTATCGATAGTGAAGCCCGACCTTGTTCTGGTAGTAGACTGTCAGACCACAGGATCGTCGCCGGAGACGGGGCATCTGCTCGAAGTGGCATGGGCATTACTCGTCCCCTCCAGTGAGTGCAGCTCCCGGAGTATTGGGGAGCCGGAGGTATTCTCCTTCCTGGTCGCACTTCCCGAAGGGGAGGAGGTACCCCGCAGGATATCCCGGATCACCGGAATAACGGATGATATGCTTCGCGGGGCTCCGGCTGCGACTGAGGTCGGGCATCTCCTTGCTGCATGGGTGAAGGATGCCATGCCCGTAGCTCACTTCGCCGCATTCGAGCAGCGATGGTTCGACAGCCTCATGCGAATGACTCCCGGCGCAGGAGACCGTTTCCCGAAAATCGTGTGTACAAGAGAGCTGGCCAGACGCCTGTATCCGGGGCTGCCCCGCAAGGGCCTGAGGGCTGTTGCCGGATATCTCGGACATTCACTCAGAGAGCGAAGGAGAGCTGCGGATCATGTACGGGCAACAGCAGGGATCTGGAGGAGGATGCTCTCCGATCTGGGAGATATCGGGGTCCGGACATCAGGTGAGCTTGAGGCGTTCATCTCCAGCTCCGTACCTGTCCATGAGGGTAGCTGGGATTATCTGCTTCCCAGGGAGAAACGCCTGTCTCTTCCGGTATCCCCCGGCACATACCGTTTCTATGCAGCCGATGGCAGGATCCTCTATGCAGGCACGGCCAGATCGCTCAGAAGCCGTGTTAACAGCTATTTCACGAAGAGGAAGGCGGACAGCAAGACGCTGGAGCTTGTTTCGCAGGTCGCCGACCTCGAGATATCCGAATGCGCCACACCTCTCGAGGCTGCTCTGGAGGAGTTTCTGCTGATACGGGAGCATACACCTCAGTACAATATCGCTCTTCGGGAGAGGGGACTTCACCTGGTCCATCTCGACATGAGTTTCGGGGATCCGTCAGAAGCCCCTGACCAGGCTCATCCAGTCGGACCTCTTCCATCCGGTTCGCCTGCTATGCTTCTTGGAGATCTTCTTGATACCGTGCTTGCCGGAGGCATTCCGGATCCGGTCTGCTTCGGACTGAATTACCTCCCGATGGCTGATGGAGCCCTGGAGGAAGGGACATCACTTTTCCGGGAGGAATACATCTCCGCGGAAACAACTCTCCGAGACCTTCTCAGATCAGGAACTGAGGTATGGCTCAGAAGAGCAGTAGAAGAAGAGGAGCCGGATCAGAAGCATGCGGAAGATAATGGCATCGCCCCGGTTGTAGATGCACTCGAGGAAGTGCGGGAGCCTTCTACTCTTATTTCCGCGGACAGGGTGCTCAGGAATCTCGAGTGGGTGCTTGCTGCGGGTGCAAGGGATCTTCGAACAGCCGCCTGGTTCAGGCTTCTTGGATGGTCTCATCTCTACTGGCGTCCGCATCCTGACTCCTCATTGAGAAGGCTTGCAGTGAGCGGCGGCACTCTCTGCGGCAGGTGGTTCGGGGAGCCCGAGGAGACACATCCTGCAGCACCCGGGAGATGGGAAAGGCAGGCAGCAATTGACCCTGACCTCTACGATCTGCTCAGAGTCCTACAGTCAGAGCTCCGGAGGATATCTTCATCGGGACTCCCCCTGCGGGTGATGCTGCCGACCGGAAGAACGATCGAAGGTGAAGGGCTGGGAAGGCTTCTCTCTCTGGTCTGATCGGTTTCGGTTTCTGACTGATATTGAATCCGGATCTTTGGAAGAACGTTGAAGGTGATTGCCATTGTACATTGCTCTCTATGCTGCCATACTACGAAATGACACTGGAACCTCAGCACAGATCAGGAGGAGGTCCCATGCTGAATATCGCCCTGTTCGGAGCGCCTGGTGCCGGGAAGGGTACGCAGTCGGAACTGCTGATGAAGAAGCACAATCTCGTTTACATCTCAACAGGCGACATACTTCGTGAAGAGATAAAGAAAGGCACTGAACTGGGGCTTGCGGCCAAGTCCATCATTGAGGCTGGCGGTCTTGTCTCAGATGAAATTATCGTTCAGATAATCGAGAAGAAGATACTCTCGAATCCGGATGCTCCCGGATTTCTCTTCGATGGATTTCCCAGGACCTATGTGCAGGCATACATCTTGGAGGGTCTCCTGCTGAAAATGCATACATCTCTCACCTGCCTCTTCTTTCTGGATGTTCCACAGGAGGAGTCCCTGAAGCGGCTCATCAAGCGAGCTGAGACCTCAGGCCGCACCGACGACACCGAAGCGGTTATCAGGAACCGACTCAGGGAGTACCAGGAGAAAACAGCCCCTGTGGCCCAGTATTACAAGGACCAGGGGTTGTTCTTTCCGAGGGAAGGCGTCGGCTCCATCGAGGAGATCAACAGCAAGCTTAATGAGATCATTGAACAGGAACTCCGCAAGGTGCTGTTCAATGTAGTGCTGCTCGGGTATCCAGGTGCGGGTCGCGGTACCCAGGCGCGAACGCTGGCAAAGAAGTACAATCTTGTCTATCTCTCCACGGGGGAGATGCTCAAGGAGGAGATCAAAAAGGGTTCACAAGTCGGAAAGACTGTTCAGAGCATCTGCGATAAGGGAGATCTCGTGCCCGACGAGATCGTGATCAAGCTGATAGAGAAGCACATTCAGAGGAATCCCGAAGCCAACGGGTTCATATTCAAGGGATTTCCGCGCACGCTGGTTCAGGCCTACATCCTTGATGGCCTTCTCCGCAGGATCAACTCCTCTGTCTCTTTCACCCTGGATATCGAATGTCCGACCCTCGAACTCATCAAGCGGCTGGATGCGAGGGGCAAGACCGAACGGCGGATGAAGTACGACATGGAGACTTCCACAATCGTTCACCGGCTGGAACAGCATGAGCAGATCTGCCTTCCGGTAGTCGAGTATTACAGGAAGCAGGGAGTACTGACGGTCATCGATGGAGAGGGAACTCCGGAAGAAGTATGGAGCAGAATAGAGGAGCCGGCCGAGAGCGCCTGGCGAAGGGCCAGATAGTCCCTGGCTGATATCACATTTTATGTGAATTCTGAACGCGATCAGCGTTGGATATGCAGAAGCATTGATTGTCGGGGGGCACACAATGGTG
>JAOZQW010000268.1:0-604 GCA_029932015.1 Candidatus Fermentibacteraceae bacterium | reverse complement strand
TGCATGCCCCCCGATATTGAACACTCAGCGAATAAGGATCTTCGCCGATCTGAGGACGACTTCATCCTGCATTAGTACAGCAAAGTACATTCCACGCTGGAACTCGTCTGCTCTGAGATGGAAGACCGCTCCTTCGTCCAGCAGTTCTCCATCGAACAGCTCCGATACTACTCTACCGGTTACATCATATACGACGAGCTTGCAGTTGCCGGAATATCCTGAGAGTTCCACTGTGACATCGCCGTCATCATCCCTCCATAGAGAGAAGACCTGCTCGGCAAGGGCAGAAGTGTGGGAAGCATCATCATCGGTAATCCTTGGTATCCTGAGGAGACTGGCCGAGTGTGGGGACATCTTGCAGAAGTCAAGAGCGAGAGGCTCATTCAGTACTCCACCTATCTTGCCGCCTGCATATCCTTCGGGATTGACGGGCAGGTAGGCCTTGGCGAAGTTCATGTAACTGAACCAGGCACTCCGGAGGTCCCATACAACCGGAAAAATCTCCATATCGTCGAACTCGTAATCGTTCCCGTGAGTCTCCCACATGTTGGTGGCGAGAACAGGTGATACTGCTCCTGCCAGGAGAACCAGAAGCACTGTGACG
>JAOZQW010000267.1:352-3733 GCA_029932015.1 Candidatus Fermentibacteraceae bacterium | reverse complement strand
CGTTCCCCGCACGGATGATGTCACCGTCAACGGTGACCTCGCCGGGGAAACGGCCATGGACCGAGTCGTACTTGAGCAGATGTGCTAGCACCTTTGTGTCTGTAAGATCGTTCACAGCAACTATATCAATATCCTCTGAGGCAAGAGACTGCCTGTAAACGAGTCTGCCGATCCTGCCGAAACCGTTGATCGCTACCTTCAAAGCCATTATCCTGCCTCCATCAGCCAAAGAAGAGTTTTGCGGTCTCGTACTGCTCATGCGGTACGGTCTTGAGAGTGCCCACGGCCTCCGCAAGATCAACTGCTACAACTTCGGTCCCTCTCAGCGCAGCCATCATTCCGCTCTCACCGGCCTCTGCCATCTCTACTGCTTTCACCCCGAGCCTTGTACCCAGCACCCTGTCGAACGCAGTCGGACTTCCACCCCGCTGTACATGTCCGAGCACAACATGCCTGGTCTCAAGGTCGGTACGGTCAGCTATCTCGTTCTTGAGCACCTCACCGACACCGATACCTGTCCCCAGCTGAACGTGACCGAAAGCATCAGTCGCCGCGGAGTGCATAATGTGACGGGCCAGCTTCGGATCAGTAGCTCCTTCAGCCACAGCAACGATTGCGTATCTGTGACCCTCGGCATACCTTTTCTCGAGAAGGGCGCAGACCTCGTCAGTGTCGAACTCCTCCTCAGGGAGAAGTATGATATGCGCACCACCGGCCATTCCTCCATGGAGGGCCATCCAACCCGCATGCCTGCCCATTATCTCGACGACCATAACACGTTCATGACTGCGCGCGGTCGTATGAAGCTTATCGAGCGCGCTCATGACAAGGTTGATGGCAGTATCAAAACCAAATGTATAATCGGTGGCACTGAGATCGTTATCAATCGTCTTGGGAACACCGATGACGGTGAGTCCCTCCGCAGCCAGCTTCTGTGCAACACCCAGAGTATCCTCTCCGCCGACTGCCATGAGACAATCTATAGAGGCATTTTCGAGGGTCTCCCTGATCCGTTCCAGACCGTTCTCGATATTGAAAGGATTTGTTCTGGAAGAAAGAAGGATTGTGCCGCCCTCGATATGGATATCCCTCACGGTCTCCTCGTCCAGGCTGACCGAGGTTCCCTCCACGGCCCCCTTCCATCCCCTGAGAAATCCGGTAACCCTATGTCCGCCCTTAAGCGCCCTTATCGTGACACCCCTGATAACTGCGTTGAGCCCTGGAGCATCACCTCCGCCGGTCAGTATGCCGATGTGCACTTCAGCCTCCCGTCATGCCGCTGTAGCCTAATAATTCCATCTTTGCGGATGCCGGCAGCCTTCGGCTGCTGCTCCGATGGCAGGTAATATAAATGTTATCAACTTGGCTAGGAGGAGCCCGTTCCGAAGAGCCCCTCACTGAATACTTTGAGCTCTTCAAGCGATAGCGATTGGCCGCCGTCAGACAGGGCTTTGTCGGGGTCAGGATGAACCTCGATCATTATACCGTCGGCGCCAGCAGCCAGACTAGCCCTTGTCAGCGGATCAATGAGATCCCTCCTGCCTGCTGCATGACTCGGGTCAACTATGACAGGATAACCACCAAGCATCCTCGCGAGGGGCACCGCAGAGATATCCAGCGTGTTCCTTGTCCAGGTCTCAAAGGTCCTGATGCCTCGCTCACAGAGCACTACCCTGTCGTTGCCCTCTTTCACGATATACTCCGCAGCCATCAACCATTCTTCGATAGTGGCCATAAAGCCCCGCTTGAGGAGGATGGGTATTTCTGTCCTGCCCAGTGCCGAGAGGAGCGGGAAGTTATGCATGCTCCTTGCGCCGACCTGTAGCATGTCCACGCGGTCGATGGCATGCTCGATCTGCTCGATGGACATTACTTCGCTGACTACAGGCAGACCATACTCCATTCTAATGGCGTCTATCAGATCCAGCCCTTCAGAACCGAGTCCCTGGAATGAATACGGGGAGGTTCTCGGCTTGAAAGCACCCCCACGGAGTATTGATACACCTGACTCCAGAGCGGCTTCGGCAACGGCTCTGAACATCGACTCGTCCTCTATAGAACACGGACCCGCTATGAGGACCGGCTCTCCGTCACCTATGACCACACTCCCGACGGATACGGGCCTGATCTCCACGTTACCCCTTCCCGAGCTCGTTTATGATGAATCTGATGATCATTCGCATAGCACTGTCGGACGCAGGTCCTGCATTATGGCCTATTGCGCTGTCCTCCTGCTCATCAACCCAGGTCGGATCGAAACCCCCGCCAATGCTGTTCATGAGCTCAGCTCTGAAATTCAGGAGCCTGACGAGTTCCACATCGGACCTGAGAAGCTCCCCTCTGTAATCGGGGGCGACCTCCCTGATACCAACGGCTTTCCTGTCGATCTTACCGCTGACAGTTCTTGGCAGTCCACTTACGAAATTGAAGAGCCTTGGTATCTTATGCTCATCCAGCATACTCCTGAGAAACTCCCGCATATCTGAATCAGTTATAGTTGTACCCACAGAGGGTACTATATATGCCGTTGGTATCTCACCACGTATGGGATGGTCTCTGCCAACTACGCAGACATCGGCTACACCGGGATGTTTGAGGATAGCGAGTTCAACTTCAAGCGGATATACCTTGAGGCCGGAGGCCTTTATCAATCCGCCGCGCCTGCCGAGGAATTCCAGTCTTCCCGAGTCGGCTCTGCTGAACATGTCACCGGTTCTGAACCAGTCGTCTCTGAACGCCTCCTCAGTCTGGGATCGATCACCAAGGTAACCGTCAATCACTCCGGCTCCCGTTATCCACATCTCTCCATGCCCGGCACCTTCGACTACGACCCCTTGAATATCCCGCAGTTCAATGGTATAGCCTTCCACCACCTGGGTGAAGCCGGCTTTGCCTGGTTCACCTATCAGAGCAACACCTGACGTCTCGGTGCTTCCCCAGACAGGTATCAGATCCGTGCCTGTCCTGGCTGTAAAGGACTCGGCAAGCTCACTAGAGACATGCATGCCGCCTGCCTCGGCGATCCTGACACCATCCATTCCCCAGCCACTTCTTGTGCACATCCTCGCAAGACCACCGAATTGAGTAGGCAGGGCCATCACCGCAGTTACTCCTGTTTCCGCCATGAAGCTGAGCAGATCCCGCGGAAAGCGTTTCTCCGTCAGAACTGTCCTGCCGCCGAGAAACAGACCCCGCATGAAAAGTTCATGCGGGTGTCCGAAAACACCGAAGAGAGAGAGATTGATATCATCCTCAGTCAGCCCGAGAGTCTCGCAAACGCCTGCAGTATTGGCAATAAGCTGCATATGAGTAGTGGGAGCAACTTTAGCCTGACCAGTGGATGCGGAGGTCACGTTGAGGTATATTGGAGAGTTCTCATCT
>JAOZQW010000267.1:0-342 GCA_029932015.1 Candidatus Fermentibacteraceae bacterium | reverse complement strand
CATTCAGGGATCGATCCACCGGTGAAGACCTCCTGCCCCAGGATTAGCTCCCGCGGGTCACCATCGGTCTGAGGTTGATCAAGGGTGTTGACGATGAGTCTGTCCGACCAGCGGCTGAAAACACGCTCTCTCTCCTGCGAAGGCCAGCCCGGATCGATCGAAATGAACTTCGCGCCGATCATTGAAACCGCCACGAAGATGCACGGCAGCAGGACGGACCGATCGGTGATCACACCGATGACATATCCCCTGTTGGCCCCGGCATTCCTGAGGATCGTTGCGATATGGCCCGATATTCTGAACCAGTCAGCGTAGGTGAGGCTGCGTTCATCATCCTGAAGG
>JAOZQW010000540.1 GCA_029932015.1 Candidatus Fermentibacteraceae bacterium | reverse complement strand
AACTTACGAACGTCCCCGGTTGCTCAGTACAATATTCCCGTCCCTCAAACGACTGCATGGGTGAGGAGGTGGTGCAGGTAATGTGGAATCTGATGAAGATGATAGATGAACACTCGGACAGGCTCCACGCCTTCATCCGCTCACGCGTATCTGGTGATGAGGACTCGTGGGACATACTGCAGGATGTCTTCACAGCCCTCACCGCTAGATGGAACCTCGGAGTGGCACTCGAGGACGGTGCCGCATGGCTCTTCCGGGTGACACGGAACAAGATCGTTGATCACTACCGGCGGAGTAACAACAGAGAAATATCTCTCGATGAACTGCCAGGCTTTGAAGAGATTGATGGTGTCATCGATCTTATTGATCCGGAAGCCGCAACTCCAGAAGAGGAGCATAATCGAAGAGAACTCAGGCAGGTTCTTCTCGAGACGATCGAGGCTCTCCCTCCCGCACAGAGAGAGGTCTTCCTGCTCACAGAGATCAAAGGAATTAAGTTCGCCGACATCGCGAAGGCTACAGGTGAACCGCTCGGTACACTCCTCGCAAGAAAGCGGTATGCGGTACTGAAACTCAAAGAAGCAATAGCTGATTTCAACGAAACATGGAAAGGTGAATGATTATGCACAAAGCAGTATGGATCCCTCTGATGGTCGTCGGCGGTCTTGCTGCTGCCGTGGTCCTGGCTTTCCTGGTGGGTCTGCTTGTCCAGCTCCTATGGAATGCCCTGATGCCGGACATCTTCGGACTCCCGGAAATAAGCTACTGGCAGGCAGTCGGCCTGCTCATCCTAGGGCATCTGCTCTTCGGAGGTGGAATGCGCAACCACTCGGGGGAGAGGATCGCCAGGCGGAAGCTGAAGCAAAAAACTGACCTACAGGTCGAACCAGACCCGCAGCAGATTTGAGTCCGGAAGAAGAGGGGCTGCGCCTCGAAAGCGCAGCCTCTCTTCTATCAGTTGCTCCAGCCTGGACGTTTGCTGTGCTGCCGGGGACGTGCTGCCGGGGACGTTCGTAAGTTCATCAAGCTAGTTGGAGTAATAATAGCGCAGCAATGCACTATGACGACTTCT
>JAOZQW010000539.1 GCA_029932015.1 Candidatus Fermentibacteraceae bacterium | reverse complement strand
GCAGGCAAGCCTGTTCTTGTACTTTAGCCCCTCAGGATTACATCTCAGGAAAAGCACTGCTGCTTCAGAAAAGGCCCACTTAAGATGGACGTTGCCGATCTTACTACCTCCAGATCCGTAACGTTTTCCGGCGGATTCCCGTGAGCATTTGACCAGCCTAGAGTACGAGGCAAATTCCTGTACTCTGGGAAATCGTTGTATATCTCCGACCTCATAGAGAATTGTGAGGGATAGGATTTTCCCTATACCATGGACGGTTCGCAGCAGATGATACGAATGGGGATCATGGTTCCTTGCATTCTCAAGAACATGCTGCTCAAGAGCCCATATCTGCACTCCCAGACTATCAATCAGATTGAAGTTAATCCGTTATACTGACTGCAACATCCGGATTAGTGAAATTGCTCAGTACTTCCTCCCTGCAGCACTTATGTATAATGCTGTACCTGCCGAACGGCTTGTGATTGTACTGACTGTTGGTTGTCTGGATGTGAGCGATGAGCTCAGCTCTCTTGCGGACCAAGTAGTTCCTTCTTCTCAAGAGATATCTGGTCGCTATCATCTTTGCCGGGTAGACATAGGCCAGAGGGAATGTTCCGCCTTTCAGGATTGCTGCAATCTTCCAGGAATCGATCCGGTCATTCTTGGACTTACCTCCATGGATAGCTTTCATGTAAAGGGCGTGACCGAGGACGAATGGTATTCCTTCCTCGGCGCATAGATCCGCAAGCCAATACCATGTGAACACGCATTCAACCCCGATTATGATATCGGAGCGGTATCTCTGAATTGCGTTCAGAAGGGCATCAGGTTCAGCCTTCATGTTCTTGTGCAGAAGCGTTTTTCCGTCAGAACTGATTATGCACAGGTACATCACCCTGGCGTGCAGATCAATTCCGCAGTAATATTGGTGTGCAGTGGTATAAAATCTCATTGGGGTCTCCTCCTTTGGTTTAAGGTTCGCACCACCAGCATATCAGATTGATATGAATAGCGGGAGGCCTCAATGAGTATCAACAGCATGAACCAGACGCCTGTCAGTGAATAAGGTAGAGGTTAACGGCGCTGGTTA
>JAOZQW010000538.1 GCA_029932015.1 Candidatus Fermentibacteraceae bacterium | reverse complement strand
CCGAACAGAGGCAGCCGGTCTATGGATAACCGGCAGGACCTGGTTCAGGGTTCCTGAGACGATCTGTATCAATATCACAGGACATCTCAACTACGGTGTATCCGCCAAGGACCTGATGCTCACCATCATCGGCAAGATCTCGGCCAGTGGCGCCAACTACATGGCGGTCGAGTTCCATGGACCCGCTGTCGGCAGCCTCAGGATCTGCGACAGGATGACCATTGCCAATATGGGTATCGAGATGGGTGCAAAAGTAGCCGTGTTCCCCGGGGACGGCATCATGCACGACTACCTGCAGCTGCGTGGAGTTGACTGCTCCGGAGCCATCTGGAGCGATCATGACGCTGTTTTCAGCCAGAGCCATTCGTTTGACCTCGAGGAGGTCGCACCGATGATCGCAATGCCGCATCAGGTGGATAATGTCGTGGCGGTTACGGATATCCCTGAAACACCACTGGATCAGGTATTCATCGGAACCTGCACTAATGGAAGACTGGAAGACCTGATTGCAGCTGCCAACATTCTCCGGGGGAAGAAGATCGCGAGCACTCTGCGACTCCTCGTCGGACCCGCCTCTCGAGAGGTTTACTTGGAGGGCATGGAGCTAGGCATCATCCAGGATATGATCGTTGCCGGAGCTACAGTTCTGCCGCCCGGTTGCGGACCCTGTCTGGGAGCGCATCAGGGAGCCCTGGCACCTGGTGAAAAGTGTCTCTCCACAGCAAACAGGAACTTCAAGGGCAGGATGGGCGAGAAGGAGGCCGAGATCTATCTGGCCAGTCCGGAGACCGCGGCGGCCAGTGCGCTCACCGGCAGGATAACCGATCCCAGGGAGGTGATCTGATATGGCGGCCTTCTGCTACAGACAGGATGATATCAACACTGATCTTCTCTTCCCTGGCAAGTACACATATACCTGTGCAACTGGACCAGAGATCAAGGAGCATCTCCTTGAGGATATTGATCCGGATTTCGCTTCCAGAGTCAAACCAGGTGATATCATTATAGCTGGAAGCAACTTCGGGTGCGGCTCGAGCAGGGAGCAGCCTTCACTTGGCCTCAAGTATGTAGGA
>JAOZQW010000023.1:12896-14089 GCA_029932015.1 Candidatus Fermentibacteraceae bacterium | reverse complement strand
CGGTGGAAGAGGCACCTGAGGAGATCCCTGAAGAGACTCTCGTTCAGCCTCCTGCTGAGCAGGTGGAGGAGGTACCGGAGGAGATTCCGGAAGAGACTCTCGTCCAGCCTCCTGATGAGCAGCTGGAGGAACTGCCGGAAGAGATCCCCGAGGAGGAGAATCCTCCTGCTGCCGAGTATGCTTCAGTCAGCGGAGCCGGCTCCACTGCGGGTTCAGGCGTACCTGGTCCGGGGACATACGAGTCCAGGGTATTCAACGCCATCAGGCGCAACTTCAGAACCTCGGTGGAACCGGAGCGCTCTTACAGGATAGTCTACACAGTTCAGCCTGACGGCTCGGTTGAGGTCGAGGTCGTCAGGGACAGCGGTACCTCAGCATTTGACAGGGCGGTGGAGAACGCACTCTCCATGGCACAGATACCGCCGATGCCTCCCGGAAGGAGCAGTCCAGTTGTCCTCAGCATTGAATTCCTCGCACCTGAGTAGGCTCTGTCAGAAGCAATTGCTGATGCTGGTGGTCATCGTGGCTCTCAGCGCTCCAGCAGTTGGAGAGGACTTCCTTCCAATGACCCCAGTCGGGGCAGAATGCATTCCGGTCACAATAACCGTACGGGGGGACAGGGAGCTTGCCGCTACCGTAGCCGAGCAGCTGAAAGCCGATATAGATTTTTCCGGTCTTCTTGAGACGGTACCTGAGGGTGAGGGATTTGCCGAGGCGGATGTCGAGATCAGGGAGACAGCCGAGGGGATCCAGCTTCAGGCTGAAGTCAGCTCCGGCGGCGAACCTCTTCTTGCGAGGAGTTACACCGGCTCGTCGGTCTACTCCCTCGTGCATGCCTTCGCCGACGACCTGGTCTTCGACCTGACCGGTGAGGAAGGTATCGCTTCAACGCGGGTGGGCTTCGTAACGAGAACCGGCTCCGGATACGCACTTGCCGTCAGGAGCATGGATCCCAGGAATTCTGTCAGACTGATGCAGAGTGAAGAGGTTATCACCACGCCTGCCTGGAGTCCGCAAGGCAGCAGTATAGTATTCGCTTCATTCCAGTCCGGCAACTGTGATCTCTGGACCTACGACTTCAGTGAAGCCTCCGCGAAGAAACTGCTCTCCAGCCCGGGTCTGAATGCCTCCCCTGCCTGGAGCCCCGACGGGACTACACTTGCTGCGACTCTCTCGAGAGAGGGGACCATCGA
>JAOZQW010000023.1:0-12886 GCA_029932015.1 Candidatus Fermentibacteraceae bacterium | reverse complement strand
GATCCCGAGACGACAAGTATCACTCGTCTCACTCTCAGAAACTCCATCGAGACATCTGCCAGCTGGTCTCCGACAGGAAGGCAGCTTGTCTTTACCAGTGACAGACTGGGCTATCCACAGCTCTACGTCATGGACAGCTCCGGAGGCACCGCCCGGAGGATGACCACCTCCCACGGCTACTGCGACAGCCCGGCCTGGTCCCCCGATGGTGAGCGGATCGCCTACACGGCCATGGCTGGACGGGATTTTCACATATTCGTCATGGATGCTGATGGCTCCGATGTCAGGCAGGTCACATTTGACGGAACCCTCAATGAGGACCCCTGCTGGGGGCCAACCGGCAGACACATCGCCTTCAGCAGCGATATGGACGGCGAACGGGCCGTGTTCATTGTGGAACTGAACGGACTCACTGTCCGAAGACTCTCCGATGGCGGCGAGAGCTACTGCCCCACCTGGTCGCCGCTTGACTGATGAAGAACGTGTATTTGCCTTCATGGAAGGAAGGTTAGAATAGTGAAACGGAAGATGGCGGTCTTACTCGCTGCATCAGCTGCGCTGGCTCTGCTCATGAGTTCCTCCGGCTGCAGGCCGGATGATACGTTGCCCGATGGTGACACCACTATCGTTGTGGACGAATTCCCGGACACCACGATCGGTGTATGGGTGGACGATACTGTGATCACCAGCTACGACTTGCTCCTTATCCATCAGGAGGAACTCGACGACGTCTACTTCGATTACGACAGCCACGAGCTTACACAGCAGGCTCTCGATATCCTGATGGAAGATGCGCGGTACATCATGGAGACCGATGGCTTCAGGGTGCTGGTCGAGGGGCACTGCGACGAGCGGGGCACTATCGATTACAACCTTGCCCTTGGTGAGCACAGGGCACTCGCGGTCTACAATTACCTGGTGAATTACGGGGTTCCCGCTTCCAGGCTGGACTATGTGAGCTACGGTAAGGAGCGGCCCTTCGATATCGCGCATACGGAGCAGGCGTGGGCTCTCAACCGAAGGGCGCATTTCCGCGTGCTGCCGGGCAGATGATCGTGCGTCCGAGAATACTCCTGCTTGCCACGGTCTCCTCGGTTCTCCTATTCTCGGGATGCCTGGGATTCTGGGTAAGAACACCGGGTGAGATCGAGGAGATACAGACCGACCAGGATGCGATGGCTGTGGAACTGGCTCAGCTTTCAGAGGCTGTTGCAGAGAACGAGTCTCTCCTTCGCGGACTGCAGGCTCAGTCTGGAAGCAGGACAGCCGACCTGGTGGAGAGACTTGCGACTCTCGCGGATGAACTCGACCTTGCACTTGCAAGGATGGGCAGCGCCGGGACCATAGTACAGCAGGATACTATGGTCGGACCGGGAGCCCAGCTCGTCTTCGACGAATCCTACAGACAGTTCCAGCAGGGGAGTTTCGGTATAGCCGCAGACGGTTTTGGGGAGCTTGTCGAGACTTATCCGGCATCGGCGCTGGCTGATGATGCCATGTATTACATGGCCATCTCGTGGGAGGAGATGGGGCAGTCGCTCAGGGCTATCGAGGACCTCGTGGCGCTCCATTATCTCTATCCGGGATCGGAATGGGCTCCGGGCGCTCTCTTCAGAGCTGCGGACATCTATGGTGCCCACAGTGCCGAGGGTGACCGCGATAGACTAATCGAGCTTCTTCTTGAACTCTACCCCGGCAGTGATGAGGCTGCTCTCGCAAGGGAGATGTACCCCGCGGAACAGGTTGGACAGGAGTAATTTCCGCCTGACCTTCCTTCCCCGCTCCTCTTTGACGATTCAATCGCGGACTGGCATATTCGACGGTTGAAATCCAACGAAGCGGGAGTGGCGGAATTGGCAGACGCGCTGGATTTAGGATCCAGTAAGCTTGACTTGTGGGGGTTCAAGTCCCCCCTCTCGCACCATAAATCGCACTGATCCGGACTTCCTCCGGACTCAAATGGAAAGCAGCGGCATGTACGACATCGTCAGCGAGGACGGCAATCAGAGAAAGGTCCGCTTCAGCCAGCCGGCGGAGAGGATAGACGGACTGTTCACGAAGGTCCGCAAAGAGATAACAAAGGGGCTGAACCTTCCCGGTTTCAGGCCCGGCAAGGTGCCCAGGTCCATAATTGATAGACAGTACGGGAACATGATAAGAGCCGAAGTGGCAGATACTGTCCGGCGGGAAGCCACTTCCGGGATCATTGATGACGAGGACTGGATACTCGATGACAACGACCCCGAGACTGATATGGATCTCCCTGTCGAAGGTTCGGACTACTCATTCGAGATGACCTTCTATCTCTTCGAAACGCCAGAACCGAAAGGTATTCATGGTGTGAAGATCACCCTTCCGATAATGGATCTGGATAAGGTCGCTGAGGAGACCGTCCAGTCCTTCAGGGAGAGGATGGTCAATTTCGAAGAGGTCGACAGGCCAGCCGCTGAGGGCGATGTAGTCGTCATGAATACAACTCCCGATGGTTCGGAAGAGGAACCCAGAGAAATGAGCCTGCGCATCGGAGATGGACAGCTGGGGCCGGGATTTGATAAACTGTGTGATGGTGTTTCATCCGGGGATGCATTCCTCGCCCGCATGCTTGATGGCGCCGGCAACTCTCCGGGACCGGCCCACTCATTCGTCGTCGAGCAGATACTCGAGCCGGTTCTTCCTGAACTGAATGACGAGTTCGCCGAGAAGGCGGCTGGAGTCCCGAACATGGAGGAACTCCGCGCGAAGGTGATGGAGAGCGTTACAGAACGCAGGGATCAGGAGATAGAGTATCTCAAGGACCGGCAGGCCATAGACAGCCTCCTCGAGAGCAATCCCTTCACCGTGCCCAAGTACATGGTCGAGAACCTCACAGCCGACTACCTGAACAGGCTCGGCGAGGAGGAGCCTGATGAAAAAGCCCGTGAGGCCGCAGCAGAGATGGCAGAGAGGAAGGTCAGGGAGTTTCTCCTTCTGAGGGCTGTGGCCCTGAAAGAGGGGATTGAAATAACGCCTGAGGACGTGGAGGCGGAGAGGAGTCCTGAAGAGAGCGCTCCCTCCGTATTGGATCGTCTCAGAAACAAGCGGGCTCTGGAACTGGTTCTCTCCGAGGCGACTATCACTGAATCAGAGGTCCCCGAGCCTGCTGCTCAGGATCAGGGAGGGGTCGATGACAGCACTTCAGGCGGCTGGAGCTGGGAGATTATCTCCGATACCGATGAAGATTCCACTCCTGCAGCTGCGACTGAGGGCGAAGAGGAAGAAGAAAAAGAGGAGGAGAAGGACTGATGCCATCCGTAATACCGTTCGTAGTTGAGCGTGAAGGCAACAGGGAGCGGTCCTATGACATCTATTCGAGGCTCCTCAAAGAGCGCATCATCTTTGTCGGGGATGCGATCGAGGGGCAGACCGCAAGCCTTGTCGTAGCTCAGCTCCTGTTCCTCGAGGGGGAGGACCCTGAGAAGGACATCAATATGTACATCAGCAGTCCCGGCGGACTCGTCTCCTCCGGACTCGCCATTTACGACACCATGCAGTTCATCAAGCCTCCCGTGGCTACATACTGCATGGGCACGTCGGCCAGCATGGCCGCCATTCTGCTTGCCGCAGGGGCGCCTGGGAAGCGGAATATCCTTCCCCATGCAAGGGTCATGATCCACCAGCCCATGGGCGGCGCCCAGGGGCAGGCTTCCGATATTGAGATCCAGGCCAGGGAGATCATCAAGCTCAAGAAGCAGATGAACAAGATACTGGTGAAACATACGGGGCAGACGCTGAAGCGGGTCGCAACTGATACTGACAGGAACTTCTGGATGAACGCCGAAGAGGCTATAGAGTATGGTATTGTAGATAACATCCTCTCAGCGAGGAACTGAACGGAAGAGTCATGGCCAAGGATAAGAGATGCTCGTTCTGCGGTAGACCCATCGGAGAGGTGAATCAGCTCATCCAGGGTCCTGGTGTACACATCTGTGATGAGTGCATACGTTACTGCAACGAACTCGTAGAGGTTGATCACGACAAGGAAATAGAGATACCGGAACTGATCCAGGAGGAGCTCCCTGTACCCTCCGAGATCAAGGCTCAGCTGGACGAGTATGTAGTAGGTCAGGAGCAGGCGAAGAAAGTCCTCTCCGTAGCGGTTTACAATCATTACAAGAGACTTCGCTCCAGACTCGAACCAACGGACGTCGAACTCGAGAAGAGCAACATTCTTCTGCTCGGTCCGACCGGTGTAGGCAAGACCCTGCTGGCAAAGACACTGGCGAGAGTTCTGGATGTACCCTTCGCAATAGCGGATGCGACAACCCTTACGGAGGCCGGATACGTTGGAGAGGATGTCGAGAACATTCTGCTCCGACTTCTGCAGGTCACCGACATGGATGTAGCGACAGCGGAGCAGGGCATAATCTACATCGATGAGCTGGACAAAATAGCCAGAAAATCCGAGAATCCCTCCATCACCAGGGACGTCTCAGGCGAGGGAGTGCAGCAGGCTCTGCTGAAAATCATCGAGGGAACCGTTGCGAGCGTTCCTCCCCAGGGCGGAAGGAAGCATCCCTACCAGGACAATATCCTCATCGACACCAGCAACATCCTCTTCATTTGCGGCGGCGCGTTCAACGGCCTTGACAAACTGGTCGAGCAGCGGCGCAGGAAGAGCCATATGGGCTTTGGGGCCATGATAGAAGGAGAGCAGCAGGACGGCGAAGAGAGCCGTCCCTCCGTACTGGATTCAACAGAATCCCATGATCTCGTCAGATACGGGCTTGTTCCTGAGCTGGTGGGCCGTCTTCCAGTGCATGTCGCACTGAACGACCTGGATGCTGAGGATCTCGTCAGGGTGCTTACCGAGCCGAAAAACGCCCTGATGAAGCAGTACAAATACCTCTTTGACCTCGAGGGTGTAGAGCTCAAACTTTCTCCGGATGCTCTGATGGAGGTTGCCCGGGAGGCAATGAAGGCCGGTAACGGTGCCCGGGGTCTCAGGTCGGTCCTGGAGAGCATTCTCCTCGGCCCTATGTATGACCTTCCGGGGAAGGATGGTATCAAGAGTGTGGTCATTACTCCCGAAGCCGTGAGAGGGGAGTCGGAACCCAGGCTCGTCAAAGCCAGGAAGAGCTCCGGCAAGGCCGGGTGAGTCCGGATACCGATAATCAATGGCTCAACAGATTGATCTGAAATTCCTGCGTAGCTGCCCTGGTCCCGAAAGTCTTCCGAAGGACCAGCTGCCCGAGATAGCTTTTGCCGGCAGGTCGAATGTCGGCAAATCGTCTCTGCTCAATAGCCTCAACGGCGGCAGAACGGTTGCCAGAACCAGCTCCAGACCTGGCTGTACGCAGTTCCTCAACCTCTACTCGTCCGGTGGAAGGTTCTACATCGTCGACCTTCCAGGCTACGGGTACGCCAAGGCTCCGGAGAAGCTCCGCAGGCAATGGACAGGATGGATAGCATCCTACCTGGAGGAGAGAGTACCCCTCCGCGGTGTAATACTCCTTGTCGACGCAAGACATCCCTGTCTGCCCAACGACGTAGAGATGTCGGATTACCTGAGGAACAGAGGCAGACCCTACGTGGTGGCCCTGACCAAATCCGACAAGCTCAAGAGGGGAAAACTCGCGATGGCTGTTAGAAAGGCCTCTGAGATGGGCCCGGTGATACCAGTCTCATCCGTTAGCGGACTTGGCCTGAAGGAACTTGGCAGATGGCTCTACGAGGCTGTATCTTGACCAGCGTCACATCCAATAGAAGTTAGAATTGCAGATTCCAGGAAGGGACTGAGATGCCAGCGACCATTATAACCGGCCTCCAGTGGGGGGATGAGGGAAAAGGTAAAATGGTGGACCACCTCGGTGAGAATGCCGATGCGGTGGCCCGTTTCTCAGGAGGGGCGAATGCGGGGCATACCGTCGAGATCGACGGAACGAGACTGGCACTGCACCAGCTGCCCATCGGGCTTCTGCGATCTGGCGTGGCTGGCATTATCGGTGCTGCCTGCGTGCTCGATCCTGTCGCTCTTGCCGAAGAAGTCGCCACTCTTGACAGTGAAGGCATCAGTGTCCTCGGAAGACTTATGATATCAGGCAAAGTTCACCTCGTGCATCCCGCCGGCAGGTTCACGGAAACTATCAATGAAGGCAGAAGAGGCGGATCAAGTGTCGGCACCACTCGAAGGGGCATCGGTCCGACATATGTCCGGAAATTCATGCGGAAGGGTCTCAGGCTGGAGGACGCTGCGGTCAATGGGCTCCTGGAAAAGAAATCAGCAGCAGTGACCGCCGACTGTATCCATACGCTTGAGCTTGATGCCGCAGCTCAGGAGGCTCTCCGCTCGGAGGAAGCTGAATTCCTTGAATGCACTCTGAAACTCGTCGAGCATGCGAGGGATGTATCGCTCTACCTGAATGACCTTCTGGACAGGGACGGCACACTCCTTGCAGAGGGAGCACAGGGCACCCTGCTGGATCCTGATCACGGCACCTATCCCTTTGTGACCTGCGGACCCTGCGTTTCGGGCGGAGCCTGCCTCAGTCTTGGCATCGGTCCGACCAGGATAGACGAGGTCGTCGGGATCGCCAAGGCATATACCACAAGGGTCGGTAACGGACCCTTCCCCACTGAACTCACAGGTGAACTGGGCGCCCGTATCCGCGAGCAGGGGAACGAGTACGGAGCAACCACCGGCCGTCCCAGGCGTTGCGGGTGGTTTGATGCCGTATTGACGAACTACTCCGCCAGGATCAATGGATCGAGCTGGATAACACTGACACTGCTGGATGTGCTATCCGGTCTTCCTGAGCTGAAAGTCTGCAGGAAGTACGACCTGGACCCTGAGATCGAGCTGTCCCTGTTCGAGACAGGAGCGAGGCTCGAGAAACACAGGCCGGTCTATGAGACACTGCCGGGCTGGAAAGAGGATATCAGAGGGGTCCGCGAATGGGGAGCCCTTCCTGCCGAAGCCAGAGACTATGTGGAGTACATCGAGGAGCTGGTCGAAGTTCCGATCAGAGCCATCTCCACCGGTCCCGGCAGGGAAGATCTGATCTGGAGAACGAAGTAGCACCTGTGTATTTCGATACCCATTGCCACCTTTGCTCCTCAGCCTATGCAGAGGATATTGAGGCCGTTCTCCTCAGGGCCGGCAATGCAGGCGTATCCAGGATACTCATCCCAGGTACCGATATAGAGGACAGCACCTGTGGAGCCGTGCTGGCAGAGGGGCACAGCGACCTCTTCGCCGCAGCCGCCATACATCCCTCCGAAGCAGCTGGTATCGGCCAGGCTGAGTTCTCCCGAATCGTCAGGCTTCAGCTGGAGGCTGGTGTTATAGCGGTCGGTGAGAGCGGTCTCGATCTCCACTGGCCGGATGGACCCCCGCTGGCCGTCCAGACCGAGCTGCTGGAGCGACACATCTCCCTTGCCGAGGCTTTCGGTGTGACACTTGTTCTGCATTCAAGAGACGCAGAAGAGGAACTGCTCGAGTTGCTCGGAGGACCGAAGAGCTTCCCTGTCGTATTTCATTCGTACACCGGCCCGGGGGCGACAGCCATCCGTGCTGCAGAAATGGGCTTCTACATAGGTCTGTCCGGGCCGCTTACGTATCCTGCGAACAGTGAGCTCAGGAGCCTTGCCGCCAGACTCCCCCGGGACAGGATTCTCGTCGAGACCGATGGTCCATACCTTGCACCTCAACCGCAGCGGGGGAGAAGGAATGAACCGGCGTTCATCGAGCACACCGCCTCTGTCATCGCCGGCATCTGGGGCATGGATATCGAGAGCACCGCAGACCGTCTCATGTCCAACTCCCTGGAGGCTTTCCAGCTGGCGCCCCGCAGACGGACCGACCTCGTGTACATTATGTACGGGAGGATATACCTGAATATTACAGGACTCTGCGGCAACCGATGTGATTTCTGCGTGAGGGAGAGGACGGATGGTCTTGCCGGTTATCACCTCGCACATATGGGGGAACCCGATCCTGAAAGACTGCGGAAGATACTCGCATTGCTCGAACCGGAGTGGGCCTCTGAACTTGTCTTCTGCGGGTACGGCGAACCGACCATGAGACCCGAACTCCTCCGAGAGCTTGCCTTCACCGCTTCAGAAAAGGGATTCAGAGTCCGGCTGAACACAAACGGGCTCTGCCTCGCCAGCCTTTCCCGGAATGAGACCCTGGACCTGCTTGAGCCGTTCGATACGGTCAGTGTAAGTCTCAACTCACATTCCAGGGAGAACTACGAAAGCGTATGTAATCCGTCAGACACCTCGGCGTGGGAGCATCTGCTGGAGTTCATCCATCTTGCGAAGACCGTCTGCGAACTGAGAACTACAGCGGTCGCCCACGATGGTGTTGATCTGTCCGCCGTATCCGCACTGGCAGAGGAACTCGGGGTTCCATTCAGGGTTCGGGGATCATGAGATCTTCAGAGGTCAGCAGGATCCTCGCTGAGACCGGGGTAAGACCTGACCGAAAACTAGGTCAGAACTTCCTCCTCAACGACTCCATTGCCACAAGGATCGCGGCCGAGGTCGCAACCGAGGGGAACCTGCTTGAGATCGGCCCTGGTCTTGGAGCCCTTACCGGAAGACTGCTTGCTTCCTGTGGCTCAGTTACGGCGGTTGAGATCTCTCTCAGGATGACCGAAAGACTTCGAAAAGTCTACTCCGGAACACGTCTGGAGGTTGTCTGTGGTGATGCTCTCCGGGTCAATCTTGAGGAGCTGCCAGGCTATCCATTCGGGGTGATTGCCGGGAACCTTCCCTATTCTATATCCTCTCCTGTACTCTTCAGACTGCTGGAGGAGGGATTCCGTCATGTATCGAAAGCGGTTCTCATGCTGCAGAGAGAGGTTGCCGTTAGGCTCTGCACTCTGCAGGGGGGAAGGGATGTCGGGAAGCTCTCCCTCCTGATGTGGCCTTACTTCAGCGTCCGGGAGCTGCTTGATGCCGAGCCTGAGGATTTCTTCCCTGAGCCTGCGGTCAGGTCCAGGGTCGTTGTAATGGAGAGGCGTGAGAAGGTACTTGTACCTGATGAACTCACAGAGATATACTGCAGACTGGTCAGGACCGGATTTTCCTCAAGAAGGAAGACTATATTGAACAATCTCGCTTCGGTCTTCGGCAGGCACCGCGCAGGGGAACTGCTCGCTTCGGCGGGGATCGATCCCGGACTCCGGGCTGAGGCGCTGGGCCCCGAGAATTTCCTCCGCCTGGCGGGTGTGTGCCAATGAGACGCATCCTTATCACGGCCCTGCTTCTCCTCTGCTCCGCTTCCGGGGCCATAACCGTCGGCTACGACATAGGTCTATCCCAGTACAAGGAAACCAGTGAGCTGCAGAACTCGATCTCCCTCTCTCAGCAGCTCACTAATCGGATAGCCATGACCGCCAGTGCCAGTTTCGCCGCGGTCCGGGACAAGAACCTGCACAGATTCATCGATTCCAGAAGCGGTTCGGCCAGACTGAGTTGCAGGCCGCTGGATATGGTCGAGTTCGGGATAAACCTGTCTAGGAGCATCTCGATCGAGAAGAGGTACAATGAACTCGTCAGCGACCGCCTCAACAACACTACTTCCGGACAGATAAGGTTCACTCCGGTCCCATGGCTCTCTCTGGACATGAACCTTGGAGCGCATTTCATTGATTATGTCAATCCCTCCGGAGACTCCACCATCAGCGGGCATGATGAGGGCGGCGTTACTGGTGTGGACATCTCAGCCAACAGCTCCATCTTTCCCGGCCTGAGCGGAAGCGTCCAGCTGGGAGAGAATCGGACTATGGGGCAGCAGACGGATACAGGGAGAGATCAGCTGAGCGGAAGGCTCAGCTATAGCTTCCCGTCTATCTTTCGTGGAGGGAATCTGCAGCTTGCGGCGGGAGCGGCGAGGCAGTTCACGGTGTACAATGATTCATCACAGAGCCTGAATCAGGATGACTGGTACAACGAGCTTTCCGTAGTTGTCCCTACTCCATTCGAATACGTTTCAATGGAAATCTCAACCGGCTGGGACTACAGCAAAAGGTACTGGCAGGATGAGTCCGAAGAGGGGACGGAACAGGGAGACATTCGCGACAGGTTCGAGAGAAGCCGCGATATCGCTTCTTCCATCCGGTATCAGATACTCGAGAACCTGCTTCTGAACATGACCATCTCAAGGACAATTGCCAGGAACGACAGAAAGCGCGGAGCCACTGGTGTTTTGGAGATATTCGATGTGCACGATATTGGTGATGACAGGGTCTTCAGCGCCTCGCTCCAGTACACTCCGGGTGATTCGCGGATAACTTTTGAGAGACTGGTCCACCTATACAGATTCGATACCTTCGGTACATGGCAGGATAAATGGGGTACTATCTACAGGGACAACAGCGACCGGGACGAACTCCGGGAGGTCCTTGCCCTTTCTGCAGAGATACCCGTCAGTGACAGGATCACTCTTGAGGGGAGCATGCAGGGGCAGAGCAGGGAGACGGTCTACCTCGAACCCGAGCAGTCCGGCAATAGCAAGACCTCCTCAACATACAGCATCAACCCCGGATTCAGATTCGATGCGGGGGGGGACTGGACCCTGAGGGAATCTCTCAAACTCAGCGCGGATTACACCACTTTCCGGTTCCCGGGTCACAGTGCAGGCGGTTCGAACCTGCTGTTCCGAAGGCTGATCACCAGCACTTCCTTCCAGAGAGTAGCTCAGGATAGCACTACGCTGGGCATCTCCCATTCGTTCCAGTTTCAGGATCAGGGGAGCTATGCAAACTCCGTCTTCAGCCGGTCGGAGGAAGTACTGAGCAACGTCATCACGCTGAATTTCGGATTCCATGTTGGAGGGAGCATCGGGCTGACACCGAGTTACTCATGGGAGTATTCGAGGAGGAACTATGTTGCCTCGGAACTTCCGGCGCTTGTTGAGCATATGCATCATGTCGGACTTCGGACACGGATGAACCTCGCCGAAGGCGTCCTGTCACTCCGGGTTACCAGGACCTTCTATTCCGACAAGAACCGCTCCAGCTACTGGCGGGCTACGGTCGGATTGAATTATCAGTTCTGAAGGAGCGGAATATATGAAGTACATCCTTTTTGCCGTGGTGCTGCTCGGGAGCATCATTCTGGTCTCATGCTCCTTCTTCGACCCCAGAGATCCCGCTGATCCCGACCCCGGGGATGACATCCCGTGGCAGCAGCCCTTCGCACCTTCTACAGTGATGCTGAACCTGGAGAACGCTCTCGAAGGCAGATTCATCCACCTCAGTATGGCCTGCTTCGATGCTTCATACGAGTTCCTCGCAGATCCTGCGGACACCAGTGAGTTCGGTGGTTCCTGGGATTTCCATGACTGGGACTACGATGTCGAGCAGAACACGCTCATGAACATATTTGCGGCAGTCGTGGGCTCGGGCTATCCTGATGACAGTCTGATCTCCGTAACTCTGAATTACGTATCTGAATATCCAGATCCTGCTGCTCCGGCAGATTCCGCTGAGATATGGCGAGATTACGAAATAGTCATCGCTGGGGGAGGTGAGTACGGAGGTTGGGACCGCCCTGCAGTGGGCCGGGCCAGAGTTAAAATGATAGAGGACGAGTACGGCCTCTGGAGCATCATCTCATGGCAGGATTTCAGACCCGAGGGCTACAGCGGAGAGAACTACACCTGGGGCGTTGTCAAAGCGACCTACAGGTAGAAGCGCTCCATGGCTTCCGGTATTCGCAATAACACTGAAATTCCCGGCAGCGATTCAGAGACAACAACGGATACTCTGCTGCTTGCCTGCTCACTTGCAGTTCCCCCCGGTTCGCTGGTGGTAGAGATGGGCTGTGGCTCGGGTGGCGCTATGATCGCAGCTTCAAGGATGAATCCCGGATGCAGATGGATCGGCTTTGACCTTCGCCTTGCACCCCTTAACGGGATCAATGCCAGAGCTTCAGGCCAGTCCTCCCTTCCACAGATGTTCATCATGCAGGCGGACGCCTCTGCACCGCCGATAAAGTCCGGCAAAGCGGATGCCGTCATGTGCAATCCCCCGTTCGCAAAGGACCGGGAGCGCAGACGGAGTCCGGATCCTTCCAGGGAGCTCTGCAGGAGTGCCCCTCCGATGGCGATACACCGCTTCATAAGGACCGGGGCTGATCTGCTTCGCGAAGGAGGGACGCTGGTAATGATCAATCGGCCATCCGTGCTACCGGAGATGCTTCTCGGATTCAGGGCATCAGGTCTCTGTGCCGAGATAATTCAGCCTGTCGGAATGCCGGCCTGTGATGCCAGGCATATTATCCTCACTGGACGGAAGGGCGGCAGAGCCGCTTTCCGACTCTCCGCTCAGCGCACACCTGAGAGCATTCTGCAGCGGTTTCATGATGCAGTTCCAGGGGAGGAATGAAATCGGACGGACTGTTGACCTCCATATGCACCTTGTCCCCGGAGTCGATGACGGACCAGCGACATGGGTACAGGCTGATGAGCTTCTCGGCCGCCTTCGCACCGAGATGCCCCGCCCGGCTGTTATCGTTGCCACTCCCCACATCAGGCTCTCCATGGACAGGAGAGTGAGGAGTTCCCAGGAGGCCAGGGTACTGGATTACCTTGCCCATGCCAATACAGACGGACCACAGGGAGACTTTACCGTACTCGCTGCCAGGGAGGTTATGCTGGACACGGGCAGGATGCAGGCGCATAAGCTGGATTCATTCTGCATACCTGGAACCTCATGGATACTGGTCGAACTGGAGCCGAGCTCCAGCTGGCGCACCGCAAGGAGGAGGATAGGAAAGGTAATCGACATGGGTTTCAAACCCCTCCTTGCTCATCCGGAGCGTTACCGCTGGTGCGAACGGCACCCCGAGAGGGTGCTGGAGCTTTCGAGGAAGGGGACAGGCATCCAGATCAGCGTGA
>JAOZQW010000266.1 GCA_029932015.1 Candidatus Fermentibacteraceae bacterium | reverse complement strand
GCCGCAGGCAGACCACTGACGGGTATGACGGTCCGTGTCACCTGCAGCCATCCGGGTTCCACCAGTGTTGACCATGCTCCTCCGCAGGCCACACCGCCTGCAATTCCGGCAGAGAGTCTCAGAAATGTTCTCCTGTTCATGCAGCGAGAAGGATCGGGGGTATCGGGATGAACGTCGGGATCACTGAGAGTACCGCACGGATGAACTCCATATCAACATATGATGCTTCCATATCGACAGTAAGATCGAGGGCCTCCCCGATGAAATAGATGGAGACCTCGTGGCCGTCTGCCCTTCCCAGGTCCCAGAGAGGGATCAGATCCGTGGCCGCGTGTGCAAATCCCCTCAGGGAATCCACGCTGAAGAGAACCCTGTCCATCGGCATACCCGATGCCCTGACCGTATTCCAGGCATGAAAAAGAAGTTCTCCGGAGCCGGAGCGGAGCAGACCTCCAGTGATCTCCAGATCAAGACCTGTATTTGATGCGGCATCCGTAAGGAGCTCCGCTGCTTCAAGGCAGGGCCCCGGTCCGGCTGACTCCTCCGGAAGGGGGATCGACCTGACGATAGAGATCAGCTGTCCCAGGCTGATCTGCAGGCCGGGGAGAGGTTCTGACAGCGGTCTGAATGTATGCGGGACCTGTCTGATCCTGACTATGAGCGGCAGATGAATGACGGAGCCTGCCGGGAGATCATCGATCGTATGGACAAGCGTGAACTCGCTCTCCTCCGTACTGAATTCGCAGTAGAAGAGATCCAGCTCCTGATATGGAGGATGAGGGATTGGAAGGGGCACTTCCACGCGGAGGTTCCCTGCTGCGCCCGGACCATTATTCGAGACTACTGCAGTCAGCAGGATAAGAGTATCTACCGCGGCTGTTCCCAGTATCCTCGTTTCGAGCCAATCGGCGGTCAGGGGATCGTCCGCGGAGCCCCTTGCGATGGTGTAATAATTCCCTGCCTCCTCGAATCTTCCTGCTGCCTCAGTGAGCAGTCCGAAGTCTATTGCAGCCTGACCGCCATCCCTTGCGGCAAGCTCAGCGAAGAGGAGGGCTCTATCGGGGATCGAGCCCAGCGTTACCAGGCTCCATGCCGAATCAGCGGGTTCATAGGTGAAGAGGAGCATCAGCGATGCTAGAAGGATGTTCAACTTCCCAGCCCCTTCACCGGATCAAGTCCGGCCGCCTTCATTGCAGGGATCACCCCTGAGAGGGTGCTCAGCAGGAAAGCTACAAGTCCGACCAGGACCATATCTGCCGCAGAGAGGTCCACGGGCAGATTCTCGTGGAATGAGTAGACATCGGGAAGCTGTATGAGCGTCGTATCCCCAAGTACCCAGCAGCCCACCAGACCGAGAATAAGCCCAAGGGTTACACCGGTGATCCCGACCAGTACTCCCTCCCAGAGGAATATCCTGAAGATGAGCCTGTTCTGGGCACCCATAGCTTTCAGAACGGAAATATCCCCTCTTCGCTCGATCGCAGACCTGGCAATTGTCCCCATGATATTGAAAGTTGCGACCAGGGTTATAAGGAGTATTGCCAGGAAGGCTCCCATCCTCTCAAGCTCCATCGATGCGGTGAGATCAGGATTCAGATCGCGCCATGTTCTGACGGAGGCGCCCGGGGGAAGTATGAGAGAGACGGCGTTGGCGGCCTCCTCAATACTGTAATTCCCGGCTGGCCTGATGTTCACTCCTGACAGACCACCGTCAGGGAGATACATCTCTCTTGCCAGGTCCAGGTGGATATAGGCGAGTGTCTCGTCATTGACCGGCAGTCCAGTCTCGACCGCTCCCATGAAAACAGCTCGACCTATCGCGTGACCTCTTCTTGAGAAGAACGCTTTCGGAGGGAAGAGATACAGTGAATCACCAATGGAATGATAGAACTGCTCTGCGAGATAGAGTCCCATTACGATTCCGCTGCCGCCCTCGGGAGTGGTCAGGCTGAGCTCCCCGTAGGAGATCCGTTCGGCCATCACTCCATCGGAGAACTCCCTTGCGGGATCGATACCCCTTATCCTGCATCCGCCGTCAACGCCGCGGGAGGGCATCCGAATAACGGCTTCACCCTGAATGTAAGGCGAAACGACACCTACCTGGGAAAGCGCCTCAAGCTCCGCGAGGGTGCCGTCCTCGAGGAACAGCACACTCCCGCTGTCGGGTACGACAGTGAGAGGAGCATCGACTGTGATCACTGAGCCCTCGATGAAGTTCTCCAGTCCGGAAAGAACTCCCATGACTATCAGCAGTGCACCGACACCCAGGGCGACTCCGGCCACACTCACTACAGTGGAGAAGGCCAGATGTCTCCTCCGCGGGTGACGGCGGAGATACCTCCATGCGAGATGCCAGGACAGTGAGTTCATCGGTTCCCTTCCTTCATCCGAATAATATATATCCTCTGCTTATGATGGGGTCTCGGAGATGGGAAAACCGGGAACGCTGCCGTTTTATCGGGGTTGAGGATACGAACGGGACAGCAGGTGCTGCCCACTGCAGGTGGCTCCTTGCAGAAAAGGTGTCCGACAGAGTAGTTTTACATGCCGAAGGGAGATCAATTGCCGCTGATCCTGCTTTGCATCGCAAGCCTGGCTGTTCCGGTCGGGACCGGCCCGGTCACTGTTCACAATATCGGTGATTCGGGTGTCGAATTCTCATTTGCAGCCGGTGATCTCACATATGAGAGCATCGACGGTATGTGGTACCCGACCATAGGCGGAATGAGTCTACATTTCGAGGAGGGACAGTACGTCCTTCCCGCTTCGACCTGGTTCATTCCAGTCCCCCCTGGCTCAGTTCCGGAACTCTCATACACAGTTGAAGATTACGGCAGGTGCGCTCTGCCGGGGCCTTCCCTCATCTCTCCTGTGCAGCAGGGCTCAGGGCTCGAGAGCGAGTGGGTCCCTTCTGACCTGGCACTGGTCCCCTTTGCGACGGAGCATGCGGAGTATGAACTGATCAGGTTTGCAGGTACCACTGTAGCTGCTGTTACATTCCATCCGATACTCCCGGCCGACCTGTCCAGATGGGCGACCGATCTGACGGTAAGACTGTCCTGGGAACCACGCTCAGGAGGCAGGGTGCTGGACAGACCGCTGCTCACCGCTCTCTGTCTTCCGGGCTCAGTGTACTGGCCGGAACCGTCATCATCTTCGGATTCGAGGGACAGCAGCCCCTTCTGGGGCTTGCCCTGGGCTCGAATTGCAGTAGAGACCACTGGATTGTACGCTCTCTCCGGTGCGGACCTTGATCTGGCAGGATGTGACGCAACGGGGACGCCCTCTGCTAACCTCAGACTCTGGAGCGGTCCCGGAAGGCAATTCTCCATTGACCTACCCGGTGAGGAACATCAGCTGACGGAGATCGCAATTGAGGTCAGTGATGGCGGAGATGGCATTTTTGACGCATCCGACTCACTCTATTTCTTCGCCTTTGATCTGGAGAGGCTCAAATTCTCACCTGGAAGCTCCAGTATAGAGAGACTCCACCACAGATACGCCACACACAATGTGTTCTGGCTCAGCTGGGGGGGTGAAAGCGGGCTCAGGGTAGATACACTCGAAGCGCAGCCGGACGGTTCTCCGGACTGGGGCAGCAGCCTGGTCCACAATCTCTGGCAGGAGCATGAGTACCTCTGGCTTCCCGATGAGGAACTTGAGACCGGGTGGGTATGGTCGATGCTTTTCGAGAATATTCCGGGCTACTTCTACTTCTCCACTCCTTCACTGGATGGCACCGGTGATCTGCTTATCTCCCTTGCATCCCCCACTTCCGGCGACCACCGTACCCAGTTTTAT
>JAOZQW010000265.1 GCA_029932015.1 Candidatus Fermentibacteraceae bacterium | reverse complement strand
ATCGCCATGAGAACACGGACGGCGTAAAGAGCAAGGCTGGCATAAGAGATTTTGGGATTCATTTTTCAGCCCTCCTCTGCCGATAGCTGCTGATCATATAAGGATTAATGAAGGTTGCCGCAATGAGGAAGTACCGTGAAGGGCAGTACGAGATGCTTCTTGACGCGGTTTACGCCAGAAGAGGATGGACCTCTGATGGCGTTCCTACAGAATCCAAACTCCGAGAGCTGGGAATCGACTTCCCGGACGTTCTCGAACTGGTCAGGAGTCATGGCGGCTGATGATAAGGGTGAACGGAGAGAACCTGGAATGGCGAAACGGTATGACCGTAAGGGATGTACTGCGCCAGATGAACTACACGTTCCCTCTGCTCATCGTCAGGATCGATGGCCGGCTAGTCAGCCGGTCGGACTACGATACAACTGAGGTACCTGACGGCACCTCAATGGACGCGATACATATGATTTCCGGGGGCTGACCAGCAGCCCCCGGGTGAACTGAGGTTATTGCACTGGTTTAGTCCAGAACTGTGATACTCCTTATGGCATCAAGGCCCTCACCACTGAACTTCATCAAATAGATACCAGCGGATAAGCCTGATGTCTCCAGTGTCAGGGTGTGAGCACCAGCTTCCAGAGCCTCATCACATAGAGTCTCAACCACTCTCCCGCAGATATCGAAGAGAACGACATCCACTTGTCCCGAAGAAGCGGTCAGGAAGCTGACCGATGCCTGATCCACGCAGGGATTTGGATGGATAGTGGCATGTTGCTGAACAGTCACACCTCCACCAATTCCAGTCCCATCGTGTTCCCAGAGAGTTATATCTGCGTTGGCAAAAGTCTGGACTCCCTCGTGTCTGTCCCCGCTGAAAACAATGTACCAGTCATCGGTGCGGGGAGCATAGAACCAGATTTCTCCCGAACTCTGTCCTTCGATGAACTCGTAGCATTCGAACTCCTCACCCGCCTCATAGAGGTTCAGGTTGACTGAATCGACTATGAAGAAATCAGCAGTACCATCAGCGAGAGGTTCGGCATATTCAGACCTGGGATTGGCATAGTAATCCCTGCCGTTCATCAGATCAGCAGGAAAGTCGTACTCAACCTGGATAAGGTACTTCGTCCAGGAACCTTCGGAGAGCTCGGTAAGATCCAATTCCGGCATGAGTTCTTCCGGACTCCAGTCGAAACTGTATACATGACCGGCTATGCTGTTGGTAATTACTTTTTCAAAACCCCCTGTGCCAAATGCACCCAGTGAAGTATGGATGTTCATGTAATAATTCTGATTGTTCCCAAGAAGGAATGTTATCTGTCCATTTCTGTCAGTCTGACCCCAGGTCCCTCTGTAGAGCGTAGGTGTCTGCCATCCTTCGCTGGCGATCTGAACACTGGCATTGTCCACAGGTACATCTGTCGAGTCCGTAACTGTTACCGTAAACGTGCAGTACTGAGAGAAGTAATCAACCACATCCCATGTGAAACCGTCGTTCCTCCAGCTCCAGATGCAACTGCATTCCTTGGATCCACCGTAGTCTACGTCATAGGCGCAGTTATGATTATTGATCGTATCAACATACCATCCACGCCAGTTGCCGTCCCACCAGACCTCACACCAGACGTGGTCCTCGTTGATATCCATAGTGCAGCATACGGGGATAAGGGCCACTCGGGCTGTTGCAGCGAGGAGATCCTGCGTCTCCCCGCAGTTGCCATTATGTTCATGGGCAATGACATTGGGCTGGATGGGCCTATTGCCGCTTGCACCATCAGGAATGATCGCTCTTGTCCACTTGCTGACAATGTCTATCGCATGCAGACTGTCACTGAAAACGGGGGTTGTTGACCAGCCGTAGTTCTTGGTCTGCTCATCCCAAAATATCAGTACATTCTGATTGAGAACCTGATTCAGTACAGGAAATCCCGAATCGTCCATATCCCACAGGTACTGTCTCCAGAATTCGTCATATACAGATGAATCGTCAAGCGGTCTCTCATCGGAGAGTTTGGGCATCACAATGAAGTGATAGTAGATCTCTCTGGGAATCTCGACCCAATTCGTGTCACCGCTCTGGATAGTGTAGTATTCAGTCGTGCTGTAATAATCAGCTCCACCATAGTCGTTGACATTTACATAACTGAGCAGCGAGTCATGCTCGTAGATGCCACGGGCATTCTCAACGAGCAGCTCCTCATTCCAGCTTGGATTCGCAAGTATGGTCCAGGACAGGTTTGCCACCGTGAAGGCTATTTCATCGAAGTATTCCTGTCCCTGATGTGCAAGCAGCAGAGTACCATAGCGGTCCTGGTTTGCTTCAGTCAGCATCTGGTATTTCCAGATCAGATGCTCCTGGAGCCAGACTGGAGCTAAATCCACCGACTGCTGAGCCTGTACGGTCAGCTGTATATCCGGATTTGCCTCAAGAGTCTCCGCTGTCAGGGAGATGACGGCTGGACTAATACCTGCCTTGTCTGGTACAATGAATCTAAGGTCCAATGTACCGACTACCTGGTATTCGGCTGGTGGATCATACGTTGGCTCCGGTGCCGGGAGTTCCAACTGCCAAGTCGTCAAAAGTGGAGTGGAACTCACAAGATCAACCGAACTACCAACCACGTAAACCGGTTCCAGTTCAACAGTTATTCCAGGGATGTCTCCATCTCCGTATGCAGCCATAGCTGAAATGAAACAGAGTATGCCAATATGAATGTACTTCATTGATCACCTCTCGCTGAAGAATTCAATTCAGTAAAGCATATCAGCCACTGAACTCCAGGTAAAGCTCTAGGAAGGGTTCCGGGGACTGAACAGCAACCCCAGTCAGATCAGATAGCCTCTACTCCTCGCCGGACAGGAGTCTCTCCGCAGTCTCTACATCAATCTCACCTGTTCTGAGCTTTTCGAGGATATCAGTTGGAGCAGCCGGGGGAACGTCGCCCTTCAGAGCCCTGAAAAGCTCCTCCATCCTCAATCTCGCAGTCGGATATGATACGCTCAATTTACGCTGGACCTCCTTGAGGTTGCCTCTCGAGTCGAGAAACAGCTTCAGGAGAGCGGAATGCTCCTCATCAAGGGAACATACCGGGCACATGTCGTATTCACCATTCACCTCGGTGCCGCATGATACGCACTGTAGCTTCACAACCAGCAGTCTGTCACCACAGGATGGGCACTTGGAGGGAAGTGAGCCGTCACTCATCGCCGTCTTCCTCATTCCCGGACTTCAGATCAACCTCATCAAATTCATTCTTTACTCGCTCAATCTCCTCCGTGGCCCGTTCCACTTCATCCATGGCATGCTCTATCTCATCCTCGGTTCTCAGGATCTCATCGTGCATGCGGATCTCTTCATCGTGTTTCAGGATATCCTCGTCATGAGCCTGAATATCTTCTTCCCCGGTCGCCTCCCGCACAGCTTCTGCAGCTTCTCTCACCAGATCCTCGAGTTCCTCAGTCAAACCGATGGTGATATCTCCACCCATTGTCTTCATCCGCAGCGATGGCGATTCACTCCCGTCGCTGAGTTCCACGCGCACTCGGTTGGATCCGGGTCTGGATGAGGTGTTCACTTCCCCAAGCTCATCACTGACTGTAATCGTTCCACCCAGTGTACGGGCGGTCACAAGACCATCCGTGCCTGACTGGACACCCAGTGTGATATTGCCCCCCATGGTTGAGATCCTGGAATCCTCATCCCATTCACCGGTAAGAGTTATCATCAGGTTCCCCCCCATTGTCTTCGCATCGAAGGCACTTCCAGTGTCAAGCAGGACGATGTCACCACCCTTAGATCTGAGGTGG